>JASHWO010000223.1 GCA_030044045.1 Acidimicrobiales bacterium | reverse complement strand
CTGTGATGAGGCTGCCCGGGGCGGCGATGGGGTAGCCCGAGTACTCGATCACCGTGGGGAATGGGCCGTCGGCCAGGGTCTTGCCCGGCGGCAGGCGGACGGTGGCCGCCAGCTCGATCCCGTCGCGCATGGTGAGGTAGTTCAGGCCGGCGTGGAGGTGCTGGTCCGAGTAGAAGCTCGTCGGCGGGGTGCTGGCTGTGCCCGGGCCCAGGACGGAGAACCGGGGGCTGGCGGCGACGGTGGGGCCCTCCACGCCCCGCACCTGATAGCCGGGGCCGGGGGCCAGGCCCCGCACGATGAGGCTGCCGTCGCGGTCGGCCGTGCCTTTGCCGACCACCTTGTCGCGGCTGTCGACCAGTACCAGGTGCTCGCCCGGGGTGGCGCCCACCACGTAGGCCTGGCCGATGGAACCGCGGGCGGTGAAGGTGGCCCGGGCGTTGGGTGTGGGCGGGGTGGTGGTGGTGGTCGCCGCGGCCGCTGCCGCGGCCCGGCGGGGAGTGGGGTGGTGGGTAGCGGCGGCGGCCGGCACCGGGGTGATGGCGACGAAGATCGGCAGGAGCATGGTGGCGGTGGCGACGAGCAGCGGGACTTGCCGCCGCGCCGTGGCTGTGCTCTGGCTCCGCCCCATCCCGTCCGTTCCCGATTCCTGTGCCGCTGCCCGTCCCTCCGAGCCCTGATGGCACGGTAGTCATCCGCGGCGACCGGGGTGGGCTGACCGGGGCGGTAGAGTGGCTGTTCAGTCGGGCCACGGCTCGGCACCACGACCGGCGCTCGTAGCTCAACGGACTAGAGCATCTGACTACGGATCAGAAGGTTGGGGGTTCGAATCCCTCCGAGCGCGCTATACAAACCCCCAACTCGCCGTCAGGGGGGCTCGCCGGGTTGAGATGGACCGTTGCTCCGATGAGGTCACGACGGGACCCAAGTCCGCGTGGCACGGTCCCACGATCCCGTCGCCGTGCCGGTGAATAGCGGATCGATGAAGGGTCGCACGACGGAGAGCGCCTCGTCGAGCGTGCGGGCCGTGTCGAGGAGCGAACGCGCCGCCTCCGCTGCGTAGCCACGTTCCCACAGTGAGCGATCGGGAACGTCGAAGGTCTCGGGCCATGGCAGGCCCCGTCGGGCGAACTCCGAGCGGAGTGCGGCATCCTGTGCAGCGGCCTGGATCGTCCCCCCGGTCACGATGGCCACCAGGTCGACGAGATCTCGATAGCGGGTGGACGGGCGGCCCTCGACGCCGTGGTGTTCGTAGGTCGCCGCCACCTTGTCGGCGATGTGGTCGACCAGCGGGTAGGCCCGGTATCCCCGCTGGTTCACTTCAGGGATGACGCCACGGGCGAGCGGCGGCACGTCTTCGGGTTGGCTGGTCATCCGCAGGTCGCTTCCCACCAGGTCGACATGGAACGCCACCCACGTGGTGGTGCCGATACGGGCATCTACGGGTAGCCGCACGGCACTGTCACCGATCGCCGTTCCGCCGCCGATGCCGAAGGTGAACCAGTCTCCGATGTTGCTTGCGGCCGCCTGTCGGAGCTCCTCCTCGGCCACTTCTCTGGCGACCTCTCGGTAGAGATCGACGTCCAGACTGCCGCGTACCCCGAGCTCCCGGGCAAGGAGTGCGGTAGCGCCCTTGACGATCCATCCGTCATCGATGAGGTACAGGCGCTCGATCAGCCGGTCGTAGGCCACCTGCCGGTGCATCTGCTGCAGGGTCCAACGCCCTTCCCTGGCGGCGACCTTGAGCCGGTCCGTCAGGGCCCGCCGGAAGGCGGCCGGGGTGGTATAGCGATCGCTGGCGGTCACATACCCGCCCTATTGCGCGCCACGTGGACTAGGGCCTCGTCGATCCACCGATTACGGTCCGGATCGCCCGCCTTGTCGAGCAGCCAGCGCAGCAGTCCGAGGCCATCGCCACGGCGGAACCCGTACGCGGGGGCGCGGGGAGCCAGGGCGTCTACGAAGGTGCCCGGGTACTCGTCGATACGACGGATGGCGTCGGCGGTCACCCGGGCCACGGCTTCCGGGTCCTCACGCTCGGCCAGCAGGTCCGAGGCGATACGTGAGGGCCGGGTCACCGGGAGGCCACCGCGAACGACCGACTCTCCATCTTCCAGCGACCGGACGTGGATGCGGACATCAGGCCGTCGGGTCTGCTTGCGTCGAGGAACGGTGAACTCGTGGCGGTCGGCGGGAAGGTCCCCCAGCCCATACAGCGAAGCGGCCGAGCGGTGGGAGACGACACCTTGTTCGGCGGTGCGGGCCCACACTGGGACCTGGGGAACGAGTTGGAGCCAGGCGGCGCGCAGGTCGAGGTGATCCGGGATGGGGCTCCCGGCCAACCGGTACACGCCGTAGGCCACGCGTTCGAGGCCGCCGCCGGGTGACGTCAGCCGCTCCACGGTGGTGGAGGCCAGCCCTTCATCCTCGATCTGGCGGCGCGTGACGAGTCCCCACTGCTCCTGGGCCAGATCCTGTAGGCGTGCGATAGGTGCCGTGTAGGTCACTACTGCAATATACCCGGATTATAGGGGGTTCCAAAGTAATACGGTGTGAGAACGTCCGGGTGCTCGTTCCCGGGGCCTCATCGACTGGGTGGTCGGTTGGGGGATTCCCGATCCTGGCCACCAGACAGCCGTTTCTTCGTCCGCCGCCTCCCCCTCTCGACCACGAACGAGCCCGTGACCAGCAGCTTCCTTGCTGATCCCGGTTGGGGGGTTAGCGCATTCCTTGCCGAGCGCGTCGAGAACGTCCAGCTCAGCGCTACAAAGTGGCTCGAAGAGCCGGATGTCCTGGCCGGCCCACGGGGACCTCGATCCGACCGTCATCACCGAGATGCACGGCATGAGCATCCACCGGGCCGCGTAGGCGGCGGGGGTCCGGTGGGCATCAGAACGGCCCCGTACCGGGGCGTCATCCCACGCATCGAGGCCCAGTAGAAGAAGTAGCTCACCAGGGCAGGACGTCGGTCGAGGGTCAACTGCACCGGCTCCGTCGACTACACCGCCTTGCGGTCGACGCCGGCCACTCGCATGCATCTGGTCGCTCGATCGGAGATCAAGTCTACGAGCGTTACTGGCAGGGGGTGGTGGAGTGCCCGAACCGATGGAGCCTTGGCGGCCTCTGCGAACGAGTCTGCGATGACGGAACCGATCTCGAGGACTCTCGCGACAAGGTTGTCGGGATCGATCGCGAGGTCCTTCGCTGCTGCAAGCCAGTTGTTTCGGTCGGGGTACACCCGATAGTCACCACCAATTCTCATCGCAAGGCGCAGTTTCTTCTCGTGGGTCCCGTAGGGCAGTGCGGACGCGACGTCGTACATCGGTGCCAAGCGGACCTGGTTGCCCGCCAACAGAACGGAGTAGTTCTTGGCGTGAGCGTCGGTTCCGGCGAGGAACCAGTTCCAGATCAGGGCGTCGGCAAACCTCCAGACGGCGACGTCGGCGATGCGGGGGGGCATCGCGCGCCGGAAGAGTCCGGCGATGTCACGCGGCGACGGGCCACCTTCGTTCTGGTACTTGCGAGAGGGCGGCACACCGAGCGCTTGGCAGAGGTCTTCCTGGTGGACCCGGATGATCTGCTCGCCGCGGATCACACGGTCATAGCGGTCGACGATGACAACCGACTCTCCACCGAAGCGTTCGATGGTCGTGCGGACTGCCAAGAGACCGGCTCGTCGAGCCGCATCGAGACAGAGATGCTCGTTGAGGTCGTGATCGTCGAAGCCCGACACCGCCGGTTTGAGGATGTGCGTCGTCGGGGTCGATCCGGAGGGGACACCAAATTTGCTGTCTATTTGCAAAAGTGCGGTCTTTGCCTGAGCACCGGCCAGGCTGAACTGGCCGGTGAACGATCGGCCGAGCCAGGACGTGGAGTCCTCGCGAAGATCCCGGATGCGCTCGGCGACCTGGTCGTCGGTGAGCCATGCGACGTTGCCCGACCGGGCGAGGATCCGGTCGACCTGATCGGGGGGCGCGAGGCGGACAGCTCCGGCGCAGTCCTCGCCGATCGGTGAGCCGAGGAGCGCAAACGGGGACGACGCCGAGACATGGAACTGGCGGCTCCATCGGTCGAGAACCGCCTCGTTGTCTGGGAGGAGGCCCCAGAGCCAAGGCGTGACGACGTTGTCGGGATGGGACCTGACCTGGGTCGGCATGGACAGCGACAAAGGCGTCGCGTCGGACCGATGCCGATAGTCGTCGTCGTAGTCGAACCGGAGCCGTCCTTGGGGCAGGCGGGTGAGGGTTCCCGCGATGGCGTTGTCGAGGATGACGACCAGGGCATCCCTCATCGGTCGCGGTACTCCTCCAGGAGGTCGTCCAGATCGACCGGTCCCGGGGCAGGAGCATCCTGGCGGGGACCTCCCTCGTCGAGGTCGAGGCGGAGGCCAAGGGCGTCGAGGACGCGGAGCACGTGGGCAAGCTCGACGGTGGGCTTGCCGCCTTCGAAGTAGTTGATCCAGTCACGGGAGACGCCCGCCCGGGACGCCAGATCACCCTGGCTGAGCCCCAGGGTCAGGCGCCGACCCCGCACTGCGGCGGCCAGGTCCTGCACGGAGTTGAGCTGCATGAGTCCTCGCCCTGTTGACGATCATCGACATTAGAACGATGTCGATGTACGCCCATAATCCTACTATATCGACGTACGTCTACAACCTCATATTGACGACGAACGTCGACAGCAGCGGGCGCCGCCGGCCACCGTCCCTCGGTGGGCACGTGAGGATCGACTACCGATGCCGGATCGTCGTGGCAGATGGAACCTCCCGGGGTGCATCGGTAGCGTTCCGCCGGTGGAGGAGCTGCCGAGCCTGCCCGATCTCGCCATCGTGCCCGGAGCGCAGCGCCTCGCCGGAGGGACCCATGGGACGACCTGGTCGGCAGTCCGCGCCGACGGCTCCGAGATCGTCGTCAAGGCTGGAGACCATGTGCCGGACGGCGTGTTTCTCGCTGAGGCTGAGGGGCTCGGGGCGATTGCCGCGACGGGTGCCCTGGCCGTGCCTGCCGTGCTCGACGCCGGCCCTCGCCACCTCGTGCTCCAGGCACTCCGGGCGCTCCCCGACGACGACCCGGCCTTCTGGGAGATGGCCGGCCGAGACGTGGCTGCGCTGCATGCCAGCACCGGGCCGGCCTACGGCTGGCACTGTGATAACTGGCTGGGGCAGCTTCCCCAGCGCAATCCCTGGTGTCTTGACGGCCACGAGTTCTTCGCCCGCCACCGCGTCCTCCGCTATCTCGACGAGGAACCGGTGCAGGCCGTCATGGGCTCGGAGGCACTGACGGGCGTCGAGCGCATCTGCGCCAGGTTCGACTCGCTGGTGCCGGCCATGCCGCCGGTGCTCTGCCACGGCGACCTGTGGAGCGGGAACTTCGTCGCCACCCACGACCGGCGGCCCGCCGTCGTGGACCCGGCAGTAGCCTACACCTGGGCGGAGGTCGACATCTCCATGATGTACTGCGAGCACCGACCCGACGAGCGCTTCTTCGAGGCCTACCACGAGATCCACCCTCCCGAGCCGGGCTGGAGGGAACGCATGGAGCTCCTGCACCTGCGCGAGCTGCTCAGCGTGTTGGCCCACTTCGGGCAGTATCCCGAACTGTGCGCTGAGACCGTCGACCGGGTACAGGTGGTCATCGCCAGGTTCGGCTAGCCAGTACGGAGTGCGGGCGTCCCCCTGACCGGACGCCTCGATCACGCCCGAGAGGGCAGAACAGGAGCCGTGGCGGTACCGTGGCGTCGGTGGCGACTTCTCCGACGCTGGTCCTGGTGACCGGACTGCCAGGGACCGGGAAGTCGACGTTGGCGGCGGTGGCCGCGGATGTGCTCGGCACCGCGGTCATCGCTCACGACTGGGTGATGAGTGGCCTTCGGACCTACCCTGCCATCCAGACCGTCCTGGATGATATGGACCGGGGGCATCAGGTGGTCGGCTGGTCGATCCTCACCGCCCTGGCCAGGGCGCAGCTGGTCGAGAACCGCTCCGTCGTGCTCGACGGGGTCGCCCGGGTAGCGCAACGTGAGCAGTGCGGGGCTCTCGCCCGAGACGTCGGGACGTCGTTCGTCGTCGTCACCACGGAATGCTCGGATCGAGCAGTCCATCGCTCCCGAATCGTGGGCCGCCGGCGTCTCATCCCGAGCTGGTACGAGTTGTGTTGGGAGGACGTTGAACGAGCTGTGGCCCACTGGGAACACGTCGAGGGGGACCTGAACCTCGACGCTGCCATGGCTTGGTCGGAGAACGAGGTTGCGCTACGCCGTTTCCTGGTGGGCCGGTGACCCGGTTGTCCTCGACCCAGACCGGCCTCACCCGGGAGCTTGCGACACACGTCCGGCTCTACGACACCGACCGAGCCCACGCTGGCTACCGCAGTAAGGGGCGAACGAACGGGTCACTGGCAAGGCCAATATGTCCATCCGAGGATGAGAGTGCGTTGCTGCCTCTTGGGGAGAGGGCGGGTTAGTAAGCGCTGAATCCCGGTGGAAGAGTGCCACGACCGCTGAGCGCACGCACCACGTCCAGACCGTGACCCGCCTGTACGGCCCGCTGCACCAGGAAGGCACCGCAGTCGACCAGAGCCTGAACTGGCGGCTCGACATCGGTCCCGAGGTCCAGACCATGGAGCACGAGCTCTGCGGTGCGGGACCGCAGGTAGGCATCGAGCGTCTGCTCGCCGAAGGGGGTGCCGACCGTAGCGTCGTCCGGCGCGGCGGCAACGACGGCCAGCACCCGCTCGGAGGCTGCTCGTACTGCGGCCGGCGGATCGTCTCCCAGAGCCTCGACGGCTTGTCGTCCCCGCTCGGCGACGTTTTCGGGCAGCACGTAGTCGGGCCCGGCCTTCGGGACTGGCCTTTCGTAATATTCGACGGGCAGCGCGTTGGCACGGTTACCGTGGCCGATCAGATCGAGTACCCGCCATTCGTCCGACCACCGCTCTTCGTAGCGGTTTCGCGGCACCGCGGCGACGGCGTCAACGAAGAACTGTGATGCGGAGCGGAACGGTGCGACGGCGAGGGTGTCCACGGGAGACGTTCTATACCCCTGGGGTTGCGTGGACCCGCCGTCGTGGCCCTCTTCGAGAGGAAGGTCGTGACCGCTCGGCTGCTTCGGACTGGATCATCGTCCGCCCGGACGGCACCGGCCCCCTCTGGGCAGGCCGGGGTCCGCCGCCCGAGTCCGTCGAGCAGATGATCGCCGAGCTGGTCGCCGGGCCCGATCGAGCACGTTCCGGTCGTACCATCGGGCGGAACCCGGAAGTCCGGACGTTCGGGGTATCAGCCGGCCGCGGCGGGGTCGCGGTAACCGGCGGGTGGTCCTTCCTGGCGACCGAGGATGGGCTCGAACACGGCCACGTACCGGTCGAAACGCTCTTGCCAGCTCGTGTGCTCCGCGCCGTGCTCGAGCCGGTCCAGGCAGCCGTCCCACCCGGCCGCGTTGCGGGCTGCGTGGTTGGCGTCCAGCTCCTCGGTCAGCACGAAGGTGGTGCTGCTGTCGGGGCTCGCCACCAGTTCGAAACCGATGGTGTCCTCGCCCCAGGTGAACCGGGCTCGCTGGGGCGGGTCCCAGTCCAGGACGACGCCAGGGAGAGGATCGATGTCGTGTCCGTCGAAGTGGTGGGTCAAGGGCGCGCCGACCGCCCACTCGTCGACCTCGATCCGCGTCGGGAACCACGAGCGCATCTCGATGGGATCGGTCACGGCTCGCCATACCGTCTCGACGGGGTGGCGCAGGTGGCGTTCGAAACGCAGCACCGGCCGCTTCCCGGTGCGTGCCAAGGTGGCCTCGTTCTCGGTCATTGCCTCCTCCTCCGGTCCAGCTCCATCAGAGCAGGCGGAGCTGGCGGTGGGTGGGCGCCTCCCGGGCCCGCTCCCCGGCCGGATCCTCCCGCCACACCAGGTGGCCTTCCCCGACCGCCTGCAGGAAGGGTGAGGGCGAGGGCTGGCGGACGGTTCCCCAGCGCGCCCGCCGGCCGGCCATGGTGAGGACCAGCCGGGTCGTGGCCCTGGTCATGCCCACGAAGAGGAGGCGCCGCTCCTCGGCGTCGCCGGAGCGATCGTCGTCCCCCGGCCGGTGTCGGAACGGCAGCAGCCCGTCCTCGCAGCCGACGATGAACACCACCGGGAACTCCAGCCCCTTGGCGGCGTGCAGGGTCATGACCGCCACCCGATCGGCGCGTGGGTCCCACACGTCGGCTTCCACGCCGAGGGCCAGCTCGGTCAGGAACCGGTCGAGGTCGTCGCCGCACTCGACGGCCAGTGGGTGCAGCAGCTCGGCCACCGCAGTGACGGCATCGGGCACGACGTCCGGCTCGGCGTCATCCGCCTGCTTCCCGGCCGCCGCCTGCCCGGCGGCCACCGCGGCAGCGGCCCGGATCCGGCTGGCCACGCTCCCCGAACCCGAACCCGAACCCGACCCGCCGCTGCCCAGCGCGGCCAGGACCGCCTGCACTTCGGCGCGGTCGGCCAGCCGCTCGTGCGAGCAGCGCTGCACGGGAAAGCCCCGGCGGGCCAGCGCGTCGGCCACCGGGCCGGCCTGGGCCGCGGTTCGGGACAGCACGGCGAAGTCGGAGAAGGAGAGCTGGTGGGTGGCGCGCCCGTCGGTGGATCCGCGGTCGAGGGCGAGGAACGACGTGCCGCCGAGGAGCCGCTCGATCGTGGCGGCCACGACCTCCGCCTCACTGCGCTCGCTGCTCGTTCGCCAGGCAGCGATCGGCTCGTCTCCGGCGTCGTCCCGTGCCGGGACGAGCCGCCGCCCCGGCACCAGCGAGGTGGGAGCCACCACGTCCAGCGCGGTGCGGATGATCGTCGGCGCCGAGCGGTAGTTGCGCTCCAGCCGGACCGCCCTGGCTGCTGGGAAGTCCTGCTCGAAGCGGAGGAAGTAGCCCACGTCGCCGCCGCGGAAGCTGTAGATGGCCTGGTCGGGATCGCCGATGGCGCACAGGTTCCCCTCCGGCGGGCTCAGCAGGCGGAGAAGCCGGTACTGCTGCCCGTCGACATCCTGGTACTCGTCCACGAAGAGGTCGGGCCAGCGCTCCCGGTACCGCGCCACCAGGTCCGGGCGGCCGTCGAGGAGGGCCACCGGCAGGGCCAACAGGTCGTCCAGGTCCACCCACCCGCGCTGCTGCAGCTCCTTCCCGTAGCGCTCGGCCGTCACTTCCAGGTCGCTATCCCCACCATCCGGCGGCCCGGTGCACCGCTTGCGCTCGGCGATGGCCGCCGACAGCCGGCGGATCTCCCGGTCCGGTCCGGGCCTGATCCCGGCCACTACGGCCTGCCGCGTCGTCTCGTCGATCACCCGCACCGCTGGCGGGAGGCCGAGCTGGTCGTGCTGCTCCCGTACGAGCTGCAGCCCCAAGCCGTGGAAGGTGGTCACCAGGATCCGCGGGGCGTGGGCTGGCACCAGGGCGGTGAGCCGGTCCCGCAGCTCGGCGCAGGCCCGGCGGGTGAAGGTGACGGCCAGGCAGCCCTCGGCGGTCGCCTCGCCGGTCTCGATGCGGTGGGCCAGGCGGTGGGTGAGGACCCGGGTCTTGCCCGTCCCCGGCCCGGCTACCACCAGGATCGGCCCACCACCGGCGGACGCCACCGCCCGCTGCTCCGGGTCGAGCCCGTCGAGCAGCGACCGCGGTGCCTTCCTGTCCTGCTCAGTGCCCGTCCCGCCGGCATCCGTCCCGCCCGTGACTGCCTCGTCGGCCGCCGGCACCTCGTCAGGTGGGGGAGTGGTGCCGGCCGCCCCGACTGACCCGGCCGCTCCAGCCGGGCCGCGGTCGGCCGGCGCGTCCTCCGGGCCGAACCCAGGCTGGAACAGGGCCGGCTCCGAGAGCTCGTCGGGCTCGAACAACCTGATGGTGCCGTACACTCCGTCGTAGCCGGCGTCGCGGCGGACGTCGCCCCGGCGCAGGCGGTCGAGCGCTTCGACCAGGAGCGACGAACCCGCCGCCGCCACCTCGTCGAGGGGGACGTCCCCGAGGATGCCCAGCTCCGGACCGAGCCGGCCCACCAGGTGGTTGACCTGCCGGTCGACGGTCTTGCTCTTCGGGCCGACCCGGAGGATCTCGCCGACCACCTCGGGCA
>JASHWO010000222.1 GCA_030044045.1 Acidimicrobiales bacterium | reverse complement strand
TCCCTCGACGACGTGTTCTTCGCCGTGACCGGGCAGGCCCCGGCCGGCGAGCCGGCCGGGGCCGACGCCGCCGGCGTCCCGCCCCAGCTGGAAGGAGCCCGCTCGTGACCGCCACCGCTGCCACCGCTGCCGCTACCGCCGCCGGGCCCGCCGTCCGGGTCGCTCCCCCGCCGGGGCCGGCCCACCGCTCCTGGCTGGGTGCCAAGGTGCACGACACCGTGGTGCTCACCCGGCGGAACCTCCAGCACATCGCCCGCGAACCGCTGCAGCTCTCCGACGTCACCGTGCAGCCGGTCCTCTTCACGTTGCTGTTCATCTACGTCTTCGGCTCCGGCGTGCCCATCCCCGGCGGCAGCTACAAGGACTTCGCCCTGGCCGGCCTCATGCTCCTGAACCTCACCACCTCGGCCATGGGCACGGCGGTGGGGCTCAGCACCGATCTGACCACCGGGGCCGTCGACCGGTTCCGGACGCTGCCCATGTGGCGGTCGGCGGTGCTGGTGGGACGCTCCGTGGCCGACGTGCTCTCGGCCACCCTCTGCGTGGCCATCGTGGCCCTCACCGGGCTGGCCGTGGGCTGGCGCACCGGCCACGGCGCTCTGGCGGTGGCCGCCGGCTTTGCCGTGGCCCTCCTCTTCAGCTACGCCTTGTCGTGGGGCTGCGCCTGCCTGGGCATCGTCTCCAAGGGCCCCGAGTCGGCCCAGGGGGTCGGGCTCATCATCCTGTTCCCGCTGGCCATCGTGTCCAACGCCATGGTGCCCACCCAGCACATGCCCGGCTGGCTGCAGGCCATCGCCGACTGGAACCCGGTGAGCGCGGTCACCGCCGCCGTGCGCACACTGTTCGGCAACCCGAACCCGTCGGGCCACCTTGCGGCCTGGCCCATGCAGCATCCGATCGAGGCCGCCCTGCTGTGGTCGGTGGCCCTGCTGGCCGTGTTCGCCCCCCTGGCCGCCTTCCTCTACCGGCGGCGCACCACCGGCTGAGCGGCTGCCGGGGAGGCGGTCGCCCGGCGGGCGCCGGTGGGTTCCGGCGACGATCCGGCGCCGGCGGTCGCCCGGCGCAGTATCCTCTCGGTGGCGTCTCCGAAGAGGTCGGGGAACGTGGATACGAGAGTGAGAGTTCGTTGGCTACTGGTACCGTTAAGTTTTTCAATTCCGAGAAGGGCTACGGCTTCATCTCGCGTGAGCAGGGCGACGACGTGTTCGTCCACTACTCGAACATCGAGGGGAGCGGCTACCGGTCCCTGACCGAGGGGCAGCAGGTCTCCTTCGACGTGGCTCCCGGCCGGAAGGGCGAAGAGGCGCACAACGTCCGGGTGGTCTGACCCCGGTCGAGACCCGGAGCGGGCAGGTTCCGGCCGGGCCGGCGGCCGGGCGGATGGCGTACAGCCCCGCCCGGCCGGGCCCGCCCGCTCGGTCGTCAGCCTCGGGCCAACGGCTTATAGCGGAGGCGGTGGGGCTGGTCGGCGCCAGCACCCAGGCGCTTGCGGCGGTCGACCTCGTAGTCGCTGAAGTTCCCCTCCCACCAGCGCGCCGACGAGTCGCCTTCGAAGGCCAGCACGTGGGTAGCGATCCGGTCGAGGAACCACCGGTCGTGGCTCACCACCACGGCGCAGCCCGGGAAGGCCAGCAGCGCCTCCTCCAGCGCCCGCAAGGTGTCCACGTCGAGGTCGTTGGTCGGCTCGTCCAGCAGGAGCACGTTGGCCCCGCTGGTGAGCACCTTGGCCAGCTGCACCCGGTTCCGCTCGCCGCCCGAGATCTGGCCCACCGGCTTCTGCTGGTCGCTGCCCTTGAAGCCGAACCCGGCCACGTAGGCCCGGGCGTGGATCTCCCGGTTCCCCACCACGATCCGCTCGGCGCCGCCGCTGATCTCGTCGAACACGGTGGCCTCGGGGTCGAGGCCGTCCCGTGACTGGTCCACGTAGCCCAGCACCACCGTGGGCCCCACCTCCAGGCTCCCGGCATCCGGCTTCTCGCGGCCCACGATCATGCGGAAGAGGGTGGTCTTGCCGGCGCCGTTCGGCCCGACGACCCCCACGATGCCGCCCGGCGGCAGCAGGAACGACAGCCCGTCGACCAGCAGGCGGTCGCCGTAGCCCTTCACCAGCCCCTCGGCCTCGACCACCCGGTCGCCCAGGCGGGGGCCGGGCGGGATGGTGATCTCCAGCTGGTCGACCCGGCGCTCGGCAGCCTCGGCTTCGGCCACCAGCTCCTGGTAGGCGGTGATCCGGGCCTGGCCCTTGCTCTGGCGGGCCCGGGGCGACATCCGGATCCACTCCAGTTCCCGCTGGAGCGCCTGCTGCCGGGAGCGGTCGGCCTTCTCCTCGGCAGCCAGGCGGGCCTGCTTCTGCTCCAGCCAGGACGAGTAGTTGCCCTCCCAAGGGATCCCGGCGCCCCGGTCGAGCTCGAGGATCCAGCCGGCCACGTTGTCGAGGAAGTAGCGGTCGTGGGTGACGGCCACCACCGTCCCCGGGTAGTCCTGGAGGGTGCGCTCCAGCCAGGCCACCGACTCGGCGTCCAAGTGGTTCGTGGGCTCGTCTAGCAGGAGCAGGTCGGGCTTCGACAGCAGGAGGCGGCAGAGGGCCACCCGCCGGCGCTCGCCCCCGGACAGGGCCGACACGTCGGCGTCGCCGGGCGGCAGGCGTAGGGCATCCATGGCGATCTCCAGCGTCCGCTCCAGGTCCCACGCCCCCGCCGCCTCGATCCGGTCCTGGAGGCCGGCCTGCTTGGCCAGGAGGGCGTCGATGTCGGCGTCCGGCTCCCCCAACGCCGCGCAGACCTCGTTGAAGCGGGCCACCAGGGCCACGGCCTCGCCGGCGCCGTCGGCCACGTTGCCGGCCACGTCCTTGGCCGGGTCGAGCGCCGGTTCCTGGGGCAGGTAGCCGACGGTGGACCCCGGGGTGAGGCGGGCCTCGCCGGTGAAGCCGTCGTCGACCCCGGCCATGATGCGCAGCAGCGACGACTTCCCCGAGCCGTTGGCCCCGATGACCCCGATCTTGGCGCCGGGGTAGAAGGAGAGGGTGATGCCGCGCAGCACCTCCCGG
>JASHWO010000221.1 GCA_030044045.1 Acidimicrobiales bacterium | reverse complement strand
GAGGCGCCGGTGTGCAGGCACACCACGGTGCCCGTCTCCTCACAAGCGGCGAAGAACGGATCCCACCGCCCGCTGAAGATGGAAGGCAGGCCGAGCTGGGCCGGGAACTCGGGGAAGCTCACCGCCCTGAAGCCCAGGGCGGCGTTGTCCCGGACCTCCCGGGCGGCCACCGCCACGTCGGTCAGCCACGGAAGCTGCAGCGGGATGATCCGCTCCGGGTGGGTGCCGGCCCACACCTCGTGGTGCCAGCGGTTCCAGGCCCGGACGCAGGCCAGGCCGAGCGCCGGGTCCTTCGACCGGGAGAACACCGACCCGCAGAACCCGGCCACCAGCGAGGGGAAGCAGAGGGCGGCCCAGATACCGGCCAGGTCCATGTCGGCCACCCGGGCCTCGATGTCGTAGCAGCCGGGGCGCATGTCCTCGAAGCGGGCCGGGTCCATGCTCCAGTCCTCCCGGGGGCGGCCGGCCACGGCGTTCAGCCCGACGTTCGGGTAGAGGTTCCCCTCGTACTCCCAGGCCTGGCGGCCGCCGTCCTGCTCCACGATCCGGGGAGCGCCGCCGGCCAGCGCCGCCGGCATGCGCCCCTCGAAGAGGTCGGGCGGCTCGATGAGGTGGTCGTCGACCGAGACGATGGGCACCCGCACCGGGCGGGGCTCGGGATCGGGGAGCAGGCGGGGGCTACCGGCCGGTCGTGCGACGGTCATCGGGGATGACACTAGCGTCAGGGACGTGGACAGCTCTGGCGAAAAGGGGGACGGCACGTGCTCGACCTGGTGATCCGTGGTGGCTCGGTGGTGGACGGCACTGGGGCGCCGGCTCGCCGCGCCGACGTGGGGGTGCGCGACGGGCGGGTGGTGACCCTCGGCCAGGTGGACGACGAGAGCCGGCAGGTGGTCGACGCCGGCGGCCTGCTGGTGGCCCCGGGCTTCGTGGACCTGCACACCCACTACGACGCCCAGCTCTTCTGGGACCCCTCGGCCAGCCCCTCGCCCCTCCACGGGGTCACCACGGTGATCGGGGGGAACTGCGGGTTCTCGCTGGCCCCGGCCGGCCCGGACCACGCCGCCTACCTCACGGCCATGCTGGCCCGGGTGGAGGGGATGCCCCTGGCGGCGCTGGAGGCCAGCCTGGACTGGGAGTGGCGCTCCTTCGGCGACTGGCTCGACCGCCTGGAGGGCCGGATCGGGGTCAACGCCGGGTTCCTGGCCGGCCACTCCACCCTGCGCCGGGTCGCCATGGGCGACGACGCCGTGGGCGGCGAGGCCTCGCCGGCGCAGGTGGCGACCATGGTAGCCGGCCTGCAACTGGCATTGGAGGAGGGAGCGCTGGGGTTCTCCACCTCCCAGGCCCACACCCACCACGACGGCGACGGCCGGCCGGTGCCCTCCCGGGCGGCCGGTCGGGCCGAGCTGGAGGCCCTGGCCGCGGCGGTGCGGCCACACCCGGGGACCACGGTGGAGCTGGTGCTGTCCGGCTCGCTGAACGGCTTCAGCGAGGAGGAGGTGGACCTGATGGCCACCCTCTCGTTGCTGGCCGACCGGCCGGTCAACTGGAACGTGCTCGGCGTGTCGGCGGCCAATCCCGACGGCACCGCCCACCAGCTCGCCGCCTCGGACGCGGCGGCGGCCCGGGGGGCCACGGTGGTGGCCCTGACGCTCCCCCACACCATGCGTATCCGCCTGTCCTTCGAGAGCGGGGTCATCCTCGACGGCCTGCCCGGCTGGCGCGAGGTGATGGCCCTGCCCCCGGGGGAGCGCCTGGCGGCGCTGGCCGACCCCGCGGTCCGTGCACGGCTCGACGCGGGGGCCCAATCCGACGAGGCCGGCATCCTCCGGCACCTGGCGGTGTGGAGGCGGCTGGTGATCGAGGAGACCTTCGCCCCGGCCAACGCCGCCTACGAGGGCCGGACGGTGGGCCAGGTGGCGGCCGAGCGCGGCCAGTCGGACTTCGACGCCCTGCTCGACGTGGTGGTGGCCGACGGGCTGCGCACCGGGCTGCGGCCGCCGATCCCCGAGTCCGAGGAGGACTGGGCGTTGCGGGCGACCGTATGGACCGACCCCCGGGCCGTGGTGGGCGGGTCGGATGCCGGGGCCCACCTCGACACCATGTGCGGGGCGGTGTACTCGACGTCGTTGCTGGGCGACGGGGTGCGGCGCCGGGGGCTGCTCGGGTGGGAGGAGGCGGTGCGCCTGCTCTCCGACGTCCCGGCCCGGCTGTACGGCCTGCGGGAGCGGGGACGGCTGGCCGAGGGGTGGTGGGCCGACGTGGTGGTGTTCGACCCCGAGACGGTCGGTCATGGGCCGGAGCGGACCCGCGACGACCTGCCGGGCGGGGCCAGCCGACTCTACGCCGCCGCTACCGGGGTCGAGCACGTGCTGGTGAACGGGGTGGCGGTGGCCCGCCACGGCGAGCTGGCCGGCGACGAGCGGCCGGGCCGGGTGCTGCGCTCGGGGCGGGACACCGACACCGTCACTGCCGGCGGGGCCCGCCAGCCCCCGGCCAGGTAGGCCGCAGGCTGGCCGGGGCCGCCGCCCGCGGCCGGGAAGGCCTGCCGTCGGACTCGGGCGAGGCCAGGGCGGCCAGGCCCCTGGGGCTGGGGCCCGGGACTGATGCCCTGCCGGGCCCGGGCCGACGGTCAGGGCTCGGGCGAGCCGAGCCCCAGGG
>JASHWO010000220.1 GCA_030044045.1 Acidimicrobiales bacterium | reverse complement strand
CGAGCCGCCTGTGCCACCGGCGGCGGCTGTCCCCGCGGCCCCGGCGCCTCCTGCCCCCGCCCCGGCGCTGGCGCTGGCGCTGGCGCTGGCGCTGGCGGCGGCTGTTGTAGGTAAGGAGGTGCTGCCTGTGCCTGTCCCTGTGCCGGCTGTGGCCGACGTCGGAGTGGCGGCCGGGGAGTTGTTCTGTGTGTTGCCCTGGCCTGTTGTGGTGGTGACCAGCGTGCCAGAGGTGTAGCCGGGCGACCTGGGGTTGGCCCCCGTCGGGCCCCCGTAGCCCGAGCCGGTGCCCCCGGCGGTGGCCACCAGCGCCAGGGCGACGGCCACGGCGACCGCTGCCCCGATGGCGGCGAAGACCCAACGACCCCGGTGTGGCTCGTGGTCCCGGGCCGGCTGCTGGCCCGGGTCCGGCGCTGGGTTCGGGAGCCGCACGCGCGGCAGCTCGGTAGTGTCCTCCATGCCGGGGCCCCCGGCCAGTTGCTCCGTCATCGTGCTGTTCGGTCCGTTCGTCCCTGGCCCGAGTGCCCGCCCCTCGCGCCCCCCTACCTGCTGGCTCACACCGTACCGGAGCAGGGCGGCCGGTGCCCGGCCGGTGGTCGGGGCGCGCCGGCCGTCCACCGGCGAGCCCGGCGCAGGCCAAGGGACCCCTACGACCCCGCTGACCAGGTCATTCAAGGGAGAGCACCTTGTGCTAGGGTGGATCCCCACCCACGGGGGCGTAGCTCAGCTGGTAGAGCGCTTGACTGGCAGTCAAGAGGTTCGTGGGTTCGAGTCCCATCGCCTCCACCACGATCTCACCGAGCGTCGGTGCTGGTCAGCCGTGTGCGGCCGGCCGGTAGTCGATAGGACCCGAACCGCCGCTCGCCTCGCGGTATTGAGCGATCCGGCGTCAGATCCGTATGACCCGAAGCCCTGGGACCCCGTCGTAGTCACCGTCCTGGGAGGCGATAGCCAGGTCGTTGGCGATCGCCGTCGCGGCGATCCACGAGTCGTTGATCGGCATCTTCTTGCCGGCATCCCGCAGGGCGAGGCGCAGGGCTGCCCACGCGTGGGCGACCTTCTCGTTGACCGGCAGGGGGTCGAGCGCCATCGCCGCGGACAGCGCCTCCAGGCGCTGTGCTCGGGTCGGCCCATCCTGTGCAGCCAGAACCCCGAGTCGTAGCTCGGCGACGGTGACGACGGACACCGCAACGCTGTCGGGCGGGTTGGAGGAGAGCGGTCGGTTCTGCTCGACGGCGATGAAGATCGACGTGTCGGCGAGCGCGAGTCCGTCGCCGACGTGCTCGCCGGACGGCGTCACCGGATCGGGAGGTCGTCGGTCGTGTCGGGCAGGAGCTGGGCAAGCTCCTCGGCGAGCCCGGGATCGGCCCGCCACCGGTCGCTGTCCCGGAAGAACGCAGCCCAGGCCATCGACGTCGGTCTCGTGGGCAGCGGCCGGAGCTCGGCCACCGGCCGGCCACTTACCGTCACCCGAAGGCGTTCGCCGTGTTCGACTCGGCGGAGCACGGCGCTGACGTTGTTCCGGAGGTCTCGTGCGGGAACGTCGGTCACGATCCTCATCGTAGCATCTCTGCTACACTGGCGTTCGCCAGGAGCTTTAGGCGGTCCCACGGCTCAGAGGGGTTCGAATACGACATCGTCGCCTCCACCGTGTGATGTCGCGGGACGTCGTGGGGTCGGTTCAGGTGCCCAGGCGCTGCCAGGCAGTCCCGTCGGTGGTCCGCCACAACCCGACCCCCAGCTCACACACCCACCCGTCTGTGGCGCTGATGAAGGTCAGGTTGCCGCGGGTCCCGCCGGTCGGGGCGCTGCCGGACAGGCCGCTCACCGGCTGCCATGTCCGGCCGCCGTCGCCGGTGACCAGCACCGTGCCCCGGCCGGGGTAGAGCCAGGCGGTGGTCGGGGAGGCCACCGCCAGGTTCTGGTGGCCGATGGTCATCGGCGACAGGAACCCACCCAACGGGAGCGTGCCCACCCCGGGCGTGGTGGGCACCGCCGTCCCGCCGAGACCGCTGGCGGCCGCCGTGAGCACCCACTGTGTCCCGCCGTCGGCCGACCGGTAGAGGGCCTTGTCCTGCGACTGTGTGCCGGCCGAGCCCTGGCCTCCGCAGAAGAGCCACAGGTCGTCGGTGCTGGAGGCGGCCAGCTCCGCCCCCAAGTCCACCGGCGAGGCGCAGGGCATGGGCCGGGTCGTCCAGGCCGTCCCACCGTCGGCGGTGAAGGCGAGCACCGGCGGCCCGCCGCCCGGCCGGAAGGCCGACAGCACGTAGGCCCGCGTCACGGTGATACGAGCCAACTCCACCCCGGTGCCCGGCACGCCGTCGACGGCCGGTGTGGCGGGGATGGTGCCCGGTACCTGCTGCCAGTGGGCGCCGAAATCGACCGAGACCTCGAGGACCAGGCTGCAGGCCGGCGTGCCACCGTCGGCGGACACACCACCCGTCGCGGTCGACGCGCCGCCGGTCCGGGTCCACGGGCAGGTCCCCACCACCGCCCACACGTCGGCCCCGATGGCGCTCACGTCGTACACCACCGGCCCGATAGGGGCGCGCTGCCACTGCCGCCCGCCGTCGTCGGTCACCCACAACGGCGCTGTGGGCGCGGGCGTGGTCGTGCCGTCCCAGAGGTAGCCGTGCAGCACGTCGGTGAACTCGAGCTGGCCCTGCCCCCGCGCCCCGCCCACCGTTGTCGGCGAAGCCACCGGCAGGGCGGGATCCACCACCTGCCAGGCGGCCCCACCGTCGGCGGTGGTGGCCAGCAGGACCGTCTGCCGGTGGACGGCCAGGGCGAAGCCGTCGCCGGGGCCCACGAACACCACGTCGGCCAGGGCGGTCACGGGCACCGGGGTGCCCGCCGGCAGCGGGTCGGGGTGCCGCCGGTACTCGTAGGTGAGCTGGCGGGCGCTGAGGCGCGCCGGCGGGGCCCGGCGGCCAGCCACCGCGGCCACCGCGGCACCCACCAGCGCCGCCACCACCAGCACCGACAGGGTGGTGGCCAGCGCCACCCGCGCCCGGTGCCGGCGGCGGAGGCGGGCCGCCCGGGCCAGCACCGGCCCGAGCCGGGGCTCGGGCGGCGCCAGGTCGTCAAGATGCTCGAACATCACCTGCTCCTTCCGCTGCGACCGACAGCCGGCGGCGGAGCGCGGCCAGGCCCCGGGACCCGTGGCTCTTCACCGCCCCCACCGAGCACCCCAGCTCGGCCGCCACGTCGGCCTCGCTCCAGTCGGCCAAGTACCGCAGTACCACCACCTCCCGCTGGCGCCGGGGCAGACCGGCCAGCGCCCGGGTGAGGTCGATCCGCTCCCCCAGATAGGGATCGACCGCCGCCAGCACGCCCGGCGGGGGCAGCGGCCGGCGGCGGCGGCGGTAGCGGTCGATGGCCAGGTTGGCCGCCACCCGGCTCACCCACCCTTGCGGCCGCCCGGCCAGCCGGCCCCACCGGACGACCGCCCTGGCCAGCGCCTCCTGGGCCACGTCCTCGGCGTCACCCCGGTCCCCGAGGATGCGGAAGGCCACCCGGTACGCCAGGCGGTGGAGGTCGGCGAAGGCCGGCTCGAAGCCCGGCGGGGACTGCGGGGACTGCGGGGACGCCGGGGGCGGGAGCGGTTCGGCGGGCGCCAGGTGGCCCGGTGGGGCAGCCGGCCGGCGGCCCGGGCCGTCCTCCTGCCTCATCGGTGCCCGCGCCATGGTGCGCCCACCACCACGATCCTCCCCGGCGCTCCTCCGGCGGCCCGGGTGGGCCGGCGGCATGCCTCGCCCAGTCTCACGCCCGGCCGGGGCGTCAGGTTGTCAGGACAGGCGCCGCGCCGGCAGCCCAGCCGCGGGCCCGGCCCGGCCCTCATCGGACTCAGATGGCCCGCCCC
>JASHWO010000219.1 GCA_030044045.1 Acidimicrobiales bacterium | reverse complement strand
GCCGCCGGCGCCGGGCCCGTGGGCGGTGGCGAGACCGGCTAGCGCCCCTGCCAGCGGGGCGGGCGCTTCTCCAGGAAGGCGGCGGCCCCTTCCTTGGCGTCCTCGCTGCCGAAGACGGCGGCCAGCTCCTCCGGCGTGCCCCAGCCCCGCGTGGGGTCGTCCAGCACCGCCCGCCGTACCAGCAGCTTGGTGGTGCGGAGGGCCAGCGGGCCGTTGGCGGCGATGGTGGTGGCCAGGGCCAGGCTGGCCTCCAGCAGTTCGGCCGCCGGCACCACTCGGTTGACCAGGCCCCACGCCGCCGCCCGCTCGGCGCCGACCAGCTCGCCCGAGAGGGCCAGCTCCAGGGCCAGGGGGAGCGGCAGCCGGGTGCCGAGCAGGGTCCCCCCGCCCCCGGGCAGCAGGCCCCGCTTCACCTCGGGCAGGCCGAAGCGGGCGTGGTCGGCGGCGACAACCAGGTCGCAGGCGAGCACCAGCTCGAAGCCGCCCCCCACCGCGGCGCCGTTCACGGCGGCGATCACCGGCTTCGGGCAGAGGTCGCGGAAGAGGGCGGTGGGATCGCCGCCGGTCTTGGGTGCCGGCGCGGTCTCGTCCCCGCCCCCGCCCTGGCTGAAGGCTCGCAGGTCCATCCCGGCGCAGAAGATGCGCTCCCCGGCGCCGGTGAGCACCACCGCCTGGGTGGCCGGGTCGTCGGCGATCTCGGCGAAGGTGGCCGACAGCTCGCCCAGGAGCGCCGGGTCGAGCGAGTTGGCGGCCTCCGGCCGGTTCAGGGTCAGTACCTGCACCCGGTCGTGTTGCGCGCGTTCGAGTATCACGGCCCTTCTCTTAGCAGCGGTGGACCGGTACGTGCGAGTAGCCGGCCACGTTGGACATGTGGACCCGCCGCAGGCCGTCCTCGTCGACCTCGTAGCGGGGCCAGCGGCGGGCCAACTCCTCGATGGCGATGCGCCCCTCCATCCGGGCCAGCGCGGCGCCCAGGCAGCTGTGGACGCCGTAGCCGAAGCCCAGGGCCAGCGACAGGGGACGGCCGATGTCGAAGGTGTCGGGCGAGTCGTAGAACCGTTCGTCGCGGGTGGCCGACCCGGTGACCAGCAGGGTGGGGCAGCCGGCAGGGACGGTCACCCCGCTGTAGGTGGCCTCCCGGACCGAGAACCGCCCCTGGTACTGCGACGGCGGCTCGTAGCGGAGGATCTCCTCCACGGCGGCGGTGCTGCGCGACGGGTCGTCGACCACCGCCCGGTACTGGTCCGGGTACCGGTGGAAGAGGGAGGCGGCGTTGCCCACGAGCTTGGTCACCGTCTCCGCCCCGGCCCCGCCCAGCAGGGCGGCGAAGCCGGCGATCTCCAGGTCGTCCAGACGGGTGGCCGTGCCGTCGCCCCGGTCCACCTCGGCCTCGATGAGCCGGGAGATCATGTCGTCCGCCGGGCGACGGCGCTTGGCCTGGGTGAGCTCCAGGAAGTAGAGCCCCATCGCCGCCTGGGCCTCGAGGCCCTCGGGGGTCGGGTCCCGCTGCCCGGCCTCCCGGTGGAGACCGATGTCGAGCCAGTGGCGGACCTGCTGGCGCTCGCCCTCGGGCACCCCCAGCATGCGGGAGATGATCTCCACCGGGAACGGGCCGCTGAAGTCGGCCACCACGTCGAACGACTCGGCCCCGTCGAACGGGTCGAGGAAGGAGCTGATGACCTCCCGCACCATCGGCTCCAGTGACTGCACGGCCCGGGGGGTGAACACCCGGCTGACCAGGGCCCGCAGCCGGTCGTGCTCGGGCGGGTCCATCATGATGATGGACCGGTAGCTGCGGATGAGCGACTCGTCCTGGCTGAGGGTGGACAGGTCCACCCCGTGGGCCGAGGAGAAGGTCTCCCAGTCCCGATGGGCGGCGCACACGTCGGCGTAGCGGAACAGCGCCCAGAACCCGTAGCGCTCGCTGTAGGAGACGGGCGCCTCGTCGCGCATGCGCCGGTAGAGGTCGTAGGCGCCGTCGAAGTACTCGTCGGAGAAGGGGTCGAACTCGGGCGGGGCCGCCCCGTCGGCGGTCACCGGGCCGCGGCACCGGGCGGATCCGGCATCACCACCACCTCGTCGATCCGGGCCCCGCTGGCCAGTACCCGGACCACCTGTCCGGCCATGTCCTCCACCGCCATCGCCGCCCCGGCCGGGTAGCCCTCGGCCGCCCAGCGTCCGAACATCTCGCCGGCCAGGTCGGGATCCCACTCGTCGGCGAAGCCGGTGACGGTCGGTCCCACCACGAAGGTGGTCACCCGTAGGCCGGGATGCTCGTTGCGCCAGCCCCGGGCCAGCTCGTGCAGCGCCGCCTTCGTGGTGATGTACGGGACCAGGCCCGGATAGGGACGCCCCACCGAGGAGGAGCCGAGGAGCAGGAAGCGGCCACCGCTCGCCTCCAGGTGGGGGAAGGCGGCCCGGGCCACCATGGCCGCCCCCACCACGTTGGTCTCCAGCAGCCGGCGCCAGAGGTCGCCGCCGGCCTCGGCCACCCGGGCCAGGGGGGAGGTGCCGGCCGCGTAGACCACGGCGTCGAGCCCGCCGAACCGCTGCACGGCGGCGGCCACCGCCGCCTCGCACTGCCCGTCGTCCCGTACGTCGCAGGCCACGGCCACCGCCGGCCCGCCGGCCTCGGCCACGGCCTGGTCGAGCAGATCGGTCCGGCGGGCAGCCAGGGCCACCGCCGCCCCGGCCTGGGCCGCCTGGATCCCCACCTGGCGGCCGATGCCCGACGACGCCCCGACCACCAGCACCCGCTGCCCTGCCAACCCCGTCATCGACCGCCTCTCCGCTCCCCCCGAGCCGCGTTGTCCGGGCACATGGTAGGGCAGCGCCGGGGCGCCGGAGCCCCGGAAAAACGGCGTGCTACCTTGGCCGCAGGACGCGCGGCGGCCCGGGCGGGGTTCCGGCCGGCCGGCGACCAGGGTGGTGGGCCCGGGCCCCGACTGGACCTGGGCCGTGCGTGGTGAACGGGGGGCGGTGACCGCCCGGCACGAGGAGCGTGGCAGCATGGACCGACCAGGCAGCGAGCAGTTCGACCCGGAGTCGTTCCTCGACCCGGCGACCGGTCGCCACCCGCAGGCCTTCTACCGGCGGGCCCGGGAGATCGGCCCGGTGGTGCAGAACCCGTTCGGCTTCGTGGAGCTCGTCGGCCGGCAGGAGGTGGAGTTCGCCCTCCAGCACCCGGAGATCTTCTCGTCGGGCATGGAGGCGGTCGACCTGGGGCAGACGGTGCCGCTCATCCCGCTCCAGGTGGACCCGCCCGAGCACGTCAAGTACCGCAAGCTGCTCGACCCGATCTTCGCCCCGAAGCGCATGAACCTGATCGAGCCGGACATCACCGCCATGGTCAACGAGCTGATGGACGGGTTCGCCGACGAGGGGTCGTGCGACTTCGCCAAGGCGCTGGCCGAACCCCTGCCCTCCACGGTGTTCCTCCGCCTGATCGGGCTCCCGGTGTCCGAGCTGCCGATGTTCCTGGCCATGAAGGACGGCATCCTCCGGCCGGCGGGGGCCGACGTGGACGAGGTCAAGGCGAACCAGTCGGCCGCCGCCGCCGAGGTGGAGCGGTTCTTCGCCGCCGAGCTGGCCGACCGCCGGGCCCACCCGCGTGACGACCTGCTCAGCCGGTTCGCCGAGGCCGAGGTGGCGGGGGACCGCCTGACCGACGAGGAGATCCTGGGCATCTGCTTCCTCTTCCTCATCGCCGGCCTGGACACGGTGACCGACTCACTGGAGTGCTTCTTCGCCCACCTGGCCCAGCACCCCGAGCACCGGCGCCTGATCGCCGAGGATCCCTCGGTCATCCCCAGTGCCGTGGAGGAGTTGCTGCGCTGGGAGACGCCGGTCACCACGGTGGCCCGGGTGGCCGCCCAGGACGTGGAGATCGGCGGCTGCCCGGTGCACAAAGGCGACCACGTGGGGGTGAGCATCGGTTCGGCCAACACCGACGAGACGGTGATGCCCGACGCCTACGACGTGGACCTGCGTCGCAACACGAAGCACTTCGCCTTCGGCGCCGGCGTCCACCGGTGCCTTGGTTCTCACCTGGCCCGGACCGAGCTGCGCACCACCCTCCGGGAGTGGCATGCCCGCATCCCCGAGTACGAGCTGGCACCCGGCACCGAGCTCGAGTTCCAGTTCGGGTTGCGCCAGGTCGACCGCCTGCCGCTCGTCTGGGGCGCCTGACCGGGCCACCGGGGCTCCCGGACGGCGGCGCGGTGTCCCGGGAGGCCGGGGACGGGGTGGCGCCGGACGTGGAGGCCCTGCCGTCCGGGGGCGTGGAAGCCCCGCTGCCCGCCGGCGTCGAGGCGGCGGCCCTCCACCGCACGCTCGACCTTCCCGACGGCCGCCGGCTGTGCTACGCCGAGCTCGGGGATCCTTCGGGGTACCCGGTGCTGAGCTGCCACGGCGGGCTGGTCTCCCGGCTCGACGTGGTGCCGGCGCACGAGGCGGCGCGTCGGGCCGGGGTGCGGCTGGTGTCGCCCGACCGTCCGGGTGTCGGCCGGTCGTCGCGCCGCCCCGGGCGGCGGGTTGGGGACTGGCCGGCCGATGTCGCGGTCTTGGCCGACCGGCTCGGGCTGGACCGCCTGTCGGTGCTCGGCTGGTCGATGGGCGCGCCCTACGCGCTGGCCTGCGGCGCCCTGCTGGGGGACCGGGTCCAGGCCGCTGTCGTGGTCGCCGGCGCGGTGCCGCTCAGCTGGCCGTGCGCCGGTGGGACCTTCCCGAACCGGACCGACGCCGCGGTGCTCGACCTGGTCCGCCGCCGGCCGGCCACCGCCCATCTGCTGGCGGAGGCCAGCCGGAGCCTGGTGCTGGACCAGCCGGCCGTGTGGCTGGCCACCGTGCGCCGGTCGCTGCTCCCGGCCGACCTGGCGGCGATCGAGCGGGACGGGCTGGCCCAGTACCGGCAGGCGGTAGCCGAGGGGCTGGCCGACCCCCTCGGAGTGGCCGACGAGTACCTGGCCTACGACGCTCCGTGGGGCTTCGCCTACGGGGAGGTGCGCTGCCCGGTCGTCCTCTGGCAGGGGAGCGCCGACACCGCGGTTCCGCCGGGCTGGAGCGAGGAGGCGGCCCGCCGCCTGCCCCGGGCCTCGTTGGAGCTGGTGGACGGGGCCGGCCACTTCGTGGCCCGGGGCCGCTGGGACGGCATCTTCGCCCGGCTCCTGGCCGCCGCTGCATCTTCCGGCCGTGGCGAGCGAGGCGCCGTGCCGCGGTGAGCCCGGTGGGGCCGGTCGGGCTGGTCGGGCTGGTCGGACCGGTGGGGCTGGTCGGGCCGGTGGGGCTGGTTCAGGCCGGGTTGCCCGCCCGGGTGGGCAACCGGTCGAAGTAGCGGCCGATCACGTAGCTGGGTACGGCGGCGATGGCCATCATGGCGAGGGCGAACGGCGCCGCCTGCCCGTAGGAGAGGTTCTGCTGGTAGGCCCAGAACTGCGTGGCCAAGGTCTGCACGCCGGTGGGCACCAGGATCAGGGTGGCCGTCAGTTCCGTCACCCCGGCCAGGAACACGAGCGAGAAGGCGGCGGCCAGCCCCGGGCCGATGAGCGGGAGGGTGACCCGGCGCAGCACGGCCAGTTGGCCCTGGCCCAGCGAGCGGGCCACGTCCTCCAGGTTCGTGGGGGCGCGGGCCACCGAGGCCCGTACCCCGACCAGGGCCAGAGGGAAGAAGAGGATGGCGTAGGCCAGCACCAGCAGCGGGGCGGTCTGGTAGGCGAACCCGTCGGCGTAGCGCTCGCTGAAGTAACTGAGGGCAAGGGCGATGACCAGGCCGGGCACGGCCAGCACCAGGTAGGTGGTGCGCTCGAGGAAGCGGCCGGCCCGTCCCCGGTGCCGGACGGCCAGCAGGGCCACCGGCAGGGCCATCACCGTGGCCAGAGCGGCTGCCGCGCCGCTGTAGAGGACGGTGTAGCCGGTGGCGGCCACCAGCGACACGCCGGCCAGGGAATGGGCGCCACCCTCGAACATCCAGTACACGCTGGAAGCGATCGGCACCCCGAGGGCCAGGCCCACCAGGGCGGCGAAGGCGACCACCACCGGTGCCGTGGCCCGACCCAGGCGGTGCCGGTGGGCCACCCGTTGGGCCAGGGGCCCGGTGCGGGCCACCCGGTCCCGGCCCCGGGCCAGGGCGTCCACCCCCAGGACCAGCGCGCCCAGGACCACCAGCACCAGCGAGAGCGCCGCCGCCGACGGCACGTCGAAGGAGACCTGGAACTCCGTGAAGATCTGGGTGGTGAAGGTGTGGAAGTCGAGGATCTCGAAGGCGCCGTACTCGGCCAGGAGGGTGAGGGCCACCAGCACGCAGCCACCCAGGACGGCCCCCCTGGCCTGGCCCAGGGTGACGCGCAGGAACGTGCGCAGGCGCCCCACCCCGAGGCTGCGGGCCACCTCCTCCTGCCCGGGATCGGCGGCACGGAGGCTGGCGGCCACCGGCAGGTAGACGAGGGGGTACACGCCGAGGGTCATGACCACCACCGCCCCCTGGAACCCGTGCATCCAGGTGGTGAGGGAGGCCCAACCGAAGCTCACCACGAAGTCGGGGATGGCGAAGGGCACCACCACTAGCACCGCCCACACCCGGCGCCCGGGCAGGTCGGTCCGCTCCACGCACCAGGCAGCCAGCGTGCCGATGACGGCGCACAGCGCGGTCACCACCACCGTGAGGCGCACCGTGTTCCACAGCAGGGTGGTCGTGAGCGACTGGAAGATCAGGTGGCGCACGGTCTGCACCCCGGCGCCTTGTGCCGCCAGGACCAGGAAGGCCAGCGGGGTCAACAGCACGGCGGCCACCAGCAGGCTGGCCGCCACCAGCACCCGGGGCCTACGGGCGCGGCGGGCGGCGGGCCCGCGGGCTGGCCCGGCGGCCCCGATCGGGCCAGTCTGGCCGGTGGCCCCGGGGGCGAGCGCCGTGTCGTCGGGCCCCACCCCCACGCCGGCCGGCGTCATTGCCCGCCTGGGCACCCCAACCCAGGCTCCTCCGCGGCGTGGGGCCCCACCCCCACGCCGGCTGGCGGCCGTGCCGTCACCGGCGGGGACGGCCCCGGCCGCGGCGGGACGGCCTCACAGCAGGCCTGCCTGTTTCAGCAGGGCGATGGCCGCCGACCCGTCGCCGAGCTGGGCCGGCGTGATCGAGTTCGGCTGGAGCTGGTCGAAGGGGATCTCCGGCGCTTCGGTGGTGACGCCGGAGGCGATGGGGTACTCGAAGCTGATCGACTTGGACGGGTCGCCGATGATCGCCTGGCCCTCCTTCGAGACCAGGAAGGCCAGGAACTCCTGCGCCGCCGCCTGGTGGGTGCTCGACTTCAGCACGGCGGCGGGCGAGATGTCGAGGACGTAGCCCGGGTCCCGGGGGGCGAAGAAGGCGATCTCGGAGTGCATGTTGGCGGCGCCGATCTCCGCCCGCATCCGGTACCAGTAGTACTGGTTGACCACGCCGAAGGCCACGGCCCCCCGGTTCACCTCGTCGGCGATGGTCTCGTTGTCCGGGTATGTGTGGCCGGCCGAGTTGGCCTTGATGCCCTCCAGCCACCGCAGGGCCTCGGCCCGGCCGTAGGTGCGGGCCACCGAGGTGATGATGGGCTGGAAGTCCGTCTCGGCGGCGGCAAAGGCCAGCTTGCCCTGGTAGCGAGGGTCGGCGAGCTGGAGCACCTGGGTGGGGAGCTGGTCCCGGGTGATGAGGCTCGGGTTGTAGATCAACACGCTCACCCGGGCCGACACCCCGACCCAGTCGCCGCGGGCCGAGTCGTACCGGGCGGGGGTGCGGGCCAGCGTCGACCGGTCGACCCTGGCCAGGAGACCCCGGTCCTGGAGGTACTCGATGGCCGGGGTGTTCTCCGTGTAGATCACGTCGGCGGGGGAGCGTCCCCCCTCGGCGACGATCTGGTCGGCCAGGGTGTCCTCTGTGTCGTTGCGCACGTTGACGGTGATCCCCGTCTTCTTCTCGAAGGCGGCCACCAGCGCGTCGGTGGTCTGCTCGTGCTGGCCGCTGTAGAGGGTGATCGACGTCTCCGAACCGGACGACGACCCGCAGGCGGCCAGCAGGGCACCGGTCAGCGCCAGCGCGGCGGCCATGGCTGCCGCGGTCGCCCACCG
>JASHWO010000218.1 GCA_030044045.1 Acidimicrobiales bacterium | reverse complement strand
CGACCGCCGTGTCGTCGGGTCGCACGAACCGTGAGCCGGCGAGCGGCAGCGTGTCGGCGAGGTCCTGCTCGGGCCGCCAGCCGATCTCCCCGAGGACGGGCACCAGCGACGTGGCCGACGAGAAGCCGGTGCCGACCGTGACGTCGATGTCGCCGGTTGCCCGGGGCTCGGCGTAGTAGGCGAGGGCGAGGGCCCCGCCGATGGCGTAGGGGATCCCGTTCCCGGCGAGCGCGTCGTCGAGCTCGAATACCAGTTGGCTCAGGGGCTTCACGGCCTCGGCCTCGTTCCCTTGCTCGCCGCCTTGTTTGCCGTGCTCGCCTTGTTTGCCGCCCGCATCGAGTCACCGAGCGCCAGGACCCTCTCGATGTGCTGCGCCCTGACCTCCGGGTCGGTGTCCGGCCCGAAGACCGGCGCCCCGGAAGGGACGACCGGCTCGTCCTCGTCGTCGGGCCACCAGGCGTCGTCGGGGTACCAGCCCGCCCGGGGAAGGGAGCAGATGATGCGCTCCCCGCCGGCCACGGCTTCGAGGAGGTAGCCGCAACCCACGAGGATCTTGTTCACGATGTCGACGGAGGGCAGCCGCTGGTCTCGCTCGTAGAGCGAGAGGTTCGGTTGGGGGATGCCGGTGATCTCCGCCAGCTCGGCCTGGGTGAGGCGCCGGGAGGCTCGCACCTGGCGCAGGAAGGAGCCGTACATGGCTCGACTATAGCGGATTCGCGATCGTCCCGGCCCGAAACAATATCTATCCCGATATACCCGACGACATGGACATCGCCGGAGAACACCAGCCCGTCGTGTGGCTCCCTGTTGCCGGATCGACGGCCAGTCCGAGACTGTCGGCAATGTCCCGCAGGCGCCGGTCGTCGCGGTGATCGGTCACAGCGGTCGGGCTTCGACCAGCACCTCGTTGCGAACGGTCGGCCGCAATGATTCCAGGGTACCCAGGTCGACGGTGATGCCCAGCAGTTCGGACAGCTCCTGCTGGAGGCCGATGACGTCCAAGAGGCTACTGCCGGCCGGGAAGTCCATGAGCAGGTCGACATCGGAACCCGCGGTGTCGTCACCACGGGCCACCGATCCGAAGACCAACACTCGGGTCACCCCGCGAGACTTGGCCCGGTCCAAGACCTCCTGCCGGTGGCGATCGAGGACGGCCGACGGCCGTTCGCTGATCGGGACAGCCTGCATTTCCAGCCGAGCGCCAGCGACCTCGAGCAGACGCTCCACGGTGGCAAAGGTGGGTGGCCGCCGCCCCCGTTCGTAGGCCGAAAGGGCAGACTGGGTGGTACCCGCCCGTTGGGCCATGGCCTTTTGGGACAGCCCGGACTGCTCCCGGACGCTTCGGATGAGGGTGCCTACATCCACCTGGCTGAGTATAGCTATCTTACTATCTCATTTTCTGGCTTCTCCGGAGAGCGCAGCTCACGACGACCCTGCAGGCCGTGGAGCTGGAGCGTGTCGGAGAGGGGACTTGAACCCCTACGCCCTTGCGGGCACCAGCCCCTCAAGCTGGCGCGTCTGCCTATTCCGCCACTCCGACGAGACGGTCGATGCTAGCGCGTCGCCACCGCCCCCCGGCCCGCCGGGCCCCACCCCGGACGCCAAACCGGCACCCACCCCGCCAGCACCAGAGCCGGGGTCGCCGGCCTGCCCTCAGCGGCCCACCACCGCCACCACCGCCACACCCGCCCCCTCACCCCGACCCCGACCCCGACCCCGGCACGGTGTCCGGGCTGGTGGGCGGCACCCGCAGCCCCCAGCCCTCGGGCTGCCACAACAGCCCCGGCCCGTACGGGTTCGGCCCCACCCCCGCCGTGTACGACGACCAGGCCAGCGCCGACGGCTCGGCGAACAGGGGCAGCGCCACCATCTGCTGCCAGAGCATGGTGTCGGCCTGCTGGTAGAGCGGGGCGGCGTCCACCGGGTTGAGGTTCTGGGACGCCTTGGTCAGGGTGGCGGTCACTGTCGGGTCGTCCAGGCCCGTCCAGTCCTGCGAGCCGCCCTGCCCCGGTGTGCCCAACACCGTCGTGTACCAGGCGATGGCCTGGCTGGGGTAGGGCGACGACTGGTACGGCAGCAGGGCGGCGTCGGCCATGTCCTGCGCCAGGTCCTCCCCGGTGGCCGTGGCACTGTCCGCCGCCACCTGGGTCACGCCGATCCCCACTGCTTCCAGCTCGTGCGTCACGTCGTCGGCCGCCCGCACCGCCCACTGGTCCTCCGTGTCGACGGCCAGGCGCACCACCAGTGGCTTGCCGTCCGTCGTGGCCCAGGTGCCCGTGGCCCCGCGCACGTACCCGGCGGCCTGCAGCTCCCGGTCGGTCTCGTCCGGCTCGGCGGTGAGCGGGAACGGCGCCGCCGGCGTCGGGGCCTGGGAGGTGGTGGTCGACCCGCTGCCGGGCCCGCCCGACCCGCTGCCGGGCCCCCCACCGGAACCCCCCGACCCGCCCGACCCACCACTCGACGGCGAGCGCGGCCCCGGGTACCCCTGCTGCGGCTGGGCGTAGAGGTGGCTGGCCGCCGGGACGATCTGGGCGTTGACACCGCCCACCACGTCGTTGACCAACGCCTGGCGGTCGACGGCGTGGCTGATCCCCTCCCGCACGTCCAGGCTGGACGTCACCGGCGACGTCATCGAGTAGTCGAGCTGGAGGAAGGTCGACGAGACCTGGTCCGTGCTCTGCACCGACGGCTGGGCCGACACCTCCTCCAGGAAGGTCGGTGTGAAGGTCGACGGCTCCACCACCTGGGCCGTGCCGTGGTCCACCCAACGAGCGAGCTGGGCGGCGTCACGGGCGACCCGCACCACGATGCGCTCCAGGTACGGCGCCGTCCCCCACCAGTGGGGGTTCCGCACCAGGACGATCTTCCCCGGCGTGGCCGACCCGATCTCGTAGGGCCCGCCGGAGAGGTCGACGTGGCGGTCGACGGTGTCGCAAGCGGGGTCCCAGCCCACCTTCTCCAGTACGTGCGCCGGCAGCAGGTCGTCGAAGAGCGACTGCCAGTCGGCGTAGGGGGTCTTGAAGGTGACGGTGACCGTGCGGCCGTGGTTGCTGCCCTTGACCGACGCGATCTGGCGGTAGCCCTCGGTGGTGGCCACACCGGCCACACCGGCCACACCGGCCGCGCCCCCACCTACGGCCGCACTGCCGCCGCCCGCCGCCGAGCCACCGGCCGCGGCCGCTGTCCCGCCGCCGGCGGGCGCCGCTGTCCCCCGCTGCTCGCGCCAGGCGTAGACGAAGTCGGCGGCGGTGATGGGTCGCCCGTCCGACCAGACGGCCCGGGGGTTGATTGTGTAGACGACCGTCTGCGGGGTGGTGCTCACCACCTCGGCCTGGGTGATGACCGCCGAGTCGTACGTCGACGTGCCCCCCTGGCCGACCACGAAGGCGCCGGGCAGCACCGGCTCCAGCACGAGCTGGTCGGCCCAGGTGTCGCCGGTCGCCGTGTCCGGGTTGCAGCCGGTCGGGGCCTGGTCGATGCCCACGGTCAGGGTGCCGCCGGTCCCCTCCACCCACGTGCTGGCCGGGTTGCCGCCGGCGGAGGTCGTGGAGGAGGAGGAGGCGATGCCGGACGTGCGGGAGGTATGGGAAGCAGCCCCGGCGATCCCGCCGGACCCGGCCGCCGCGGCCACCGAGCCGAGCGCCACCGAGCCGACCAGCAGCACCGAGCCGAGCACCACCGACCCCGCCGCCGCCGAGCCGAGTACCGCTGCCAGGCCGGACGCCGCCGCCAGGGGGGCCCGACGCCACCGACGCCCCGGGCCCGGGCGCCGGCCCGGGGGGGTCACTGCAGCCGGAGGTCCAGGGTCAGGGTCGCAAAGGCGAAGGCGATCGCCACGGTCACGGTGATCCGGTCGAGGTTCCGCTCGACCACCGTCGACCCCTGTGCGGCGGCGCCGACGCTCCCGCCGAACATGTCGGAGAGGCCCCCGCCCTTCCCGCTGTGCATCAGGATCAGGAAGATGAGCCCGACGGCCGCCAGCACCTCGATGACGATGTACACCCACGTCAACACCGGACGATCTCCTCGTGGCCGTTCCCGGCGCCGCCTGGCGACGGCGCCGGGCCGCCAACCGGCGGCTCAGAAACGGTAGCAGCCAGCGACGGCCCGCAGGAGGTCGACGAAGCCGGCGGCCTCCAGGCTGGCCCCGCCGACCAGCAGGCCGTCCACGTCGGGCTCGGCCGCCAGGTCGGCGGCGTTGTCGGCGGTGACCGATCCGCCGTACTGGACGCGGACGGCCGCCGCGGCCGCCGCCCCCGCCAGCTCCCCCACCACCAGGCGGATGTAGGCGCAGGCATCCCCGGCGTCGACGGTGGTGGCGGCCACGCCGGTCCCGATGGCCCAGATGGGCTCGTAGGCCAGCACCAGGCCGGCCACCTGCTCCGGCGGCAGGCCGTCCAGGGCGGCCCGCACCTGGGCCGACAGCCGGGCCTCGGTCCGCCCGGCCTGGCGCTCCTCCTCGGTCTCCCCCACGCAACAGATGGGGGTCATCGAGTGGCGCAGCACCGCCTTCGAGGTGGCGGCGACCGCCTCGTCGGTCATCCCGAACAGCCGGCGACGTTCGGAGTGGCCCACGATCACGTAGCGCACCCCGAGCCGGGCCAGCATCTGGGGGCTCACCTCGCCGGTGTAGGCGCCGCGGTCGTGGTCGTGGCAGTGCTGGGCCCCCAGGGCCACCGGGATCCGGCCCTCCTCCACCAGGCTCTGCACCGTGCGCAGGTCGGTGAAGGGCGGGTGCAGGGACACGTCCACCTTGGCCACGTCCTCGGGCTTCAGGCGGAGGCCCAGGTCGCGCACCATGTGCAGCGCCTCGACGTGGTCGTGGTGCATCTTCCAGTTGCCGCTGACCAGCG
>JASHWO010000217.1 GCA_030044045.1 Acidimicrobiales bacterium | reverse complement strand
CGCCGTGCCAGCGCTGCCCAAGACCAGAGCGGCCGCCACCACCACACCGGTGAACCGGATCACCCGACCCGGCCGTCGCCGGGGGAAGGCGCCCCAGCCGTCGCCGTCGTCCCACCCGCGGTCGTCGTGCCACCAGGCCAGGCCGGGCCCCTCTGCTGTCGGGAGCCCTGACGGGTCCTCCCAGCCGTCCGGCGGGTGGAACGTCACGGACGCGACCCTATGCCTTCCGCCCGGCGGCTGGGCCGGCGGGCGGGCGGAGCAGGCTCTGGCAGCCTGGCGGGCGGACCGGGCGGGCGCAGGCTCTCCGACAGTCAGACCGGGGGTGAGCGCGGGCAGACGCGGGCACGCCGGCGGCCGGACCAGCGACCGGCCCCGGCGGGCGCGGGCCCGCCACCGGACGCCTACGCTGCGGCTGTGCACCAGCGATGCAGTCTTCTCGCCCGTCCCGCCCCCGGCCCCCGGCCCGGCAACCGGCGGCGCCAGCGCCGGCGCCGGTGAGCGGCCCCCGCCGGTCGGGCATCACCGCCACCGACGCCATCCCGGTCCCGCCTCGGGAACCCAAACCGCCTGCCGGCGCCCCCCACGTGGTCGCCGTGGTCCTGGACGACACCGGGTTCGCCCAGCTCGGCTGCTTCGGCTCCGACATCGCCACCCCGCACGTGGACCGCCTGGCCGCCGGGGGGCTCCGCTACAACCGCTTCCACGTCACCTCCCTGTGCTCCCCCACCCGTGCCGCCTTCTTCACCGGACGGAACCACCACGCGGTGGGCATGGGCTTCCTGGCCGACATCCCCCTCGGCTACCCGGGGTACACGGCGCGCCTGCCCCGGTCGGCCGCGCCGCTGCCCCGGATCCTGCGCGATGCCGGGTACAGCACGATGGCCGTGGGCAAGTGGCACCTCACCCCCCGCTTCCAGCGCTCGGCCGCCGGGCCCTTCGGCCAGTGGCCCCTCGGCTACGGCTTCGAGCGGTACTACGGGTTCCTCCAGGGCGACACCAACCACTGGGCGCCGAACCTGGTCTGCGACAACCACTACGTGGACCCGCCGGGGCGGCCGGAGGACGGTTACCACCTGAGCGAGGACCTGGCCACCACGGCCATCCGCTACGTGCAGGACCAGCAGCAGGCCGCCCCGGGCAAGCCGTTCTTCCTCTACTTGGCCCTCGGGGCCACCCACGCGCCGCACCACGTGGCCCCGGAGTGGGTCGAGCCCTACCACGGCCGGTTCGACGGCGGGTGGGACGCCTGGCGGGAGGCGGTGTTCGCCCGCCAGGTCACCTCGGGGGTGGTGCCCGAGGGCACGGTGCTCACCCCGAGGCCGCCGTGGGTCGACGCCTGGGACTCGCTCGGCGCCGACGAGCGGCGGATGCACGCCCGCCAGCAGGAGGTCTTCGCCGGGTTCCTCACCCACGCCGACGCCCAGATCGGCCGGCTGGTGGCCTTCCTCGAGGCGTCCGACCTGCTGGACGACACCCTCCTCCTGCTCTTCTCGGACAACGGGGCCAGTGCCGAGGGCGGCCGGTCGGGCAGCGTCAACGAGCACCGCTTCACCGCCCGCATCCCCGAGTCCATGGCCGACAACCTCGCCGCCTACGACCACTGGGGCGGCCCCCGCACCTACAACCACTACTCCTGGGCCTGGGCCTGGGCCGGGAACACCCCCCTCCGCCTCTGGAAGCGCTACACCTGGCTCGGCGGCACCCGCACCCCGCTGGTGGTCCACTGGCCGCGGGGGTTCGCCGCCCGGGGCGCCATCCGGTCACAGTTCGCCCACGTGGTGGACCTGGCGCCGACGGTGCTGGACGCGGTGGGCATCGAGCCGCCGGCGTCGGTGGACGGGGCGGACCAGCAGCCGGTCGACGGGGCCAGCCTGCGCCCCACCTTCGACGCGCCCGGCGCCCCGGACCAGCGGGACACGCAGTACTTCGAGATGCTCGGCTCACGGGCCATCTTCCACGCCGGCTGGAAGGCCACCACCGACCACGTCGCCGGGGGCGTGCTGGACGAGGAGGAGCTGGCGGTGGGCAGCCGGAACTTCGACGAGGACCACTGGGCCCTGTTCGACCTGCGCACCGACTTCTCGGAGTCCACCGACGTGTCCGCCGTCCACCCGGCGGTAGCCCGGCGGCTGCGCCAGCAGTGGCTGGTCGAAGCCGGCCGGAACCAGGTCCTGCCCATCGACGACACGCTCACCCACCGGCTGGGCGCCATCGTGCCGGCGGCCTGGCCGGCCGGCCCCTCCCGCACCTACCGGCCCGGCGGCGGGCCGGTGGCCGACGAGTCGCTCCCCCTGCTCTTCGGCGGGTTCCGCATCACCGCCGAGGTGGAGGTGCCGGAGGGGGAGGCGGTGGGCGTGCTCTGCGCGTTGGGCGACTGGCACGGGGGCTACGCCCTCTTCGTCGACGGGGGACGGCTGGCCTTCGCCTTCTCGCGGGCCGGCGAGCTGGTCGAGGTGGTGGGCGACCGGCCCGTGCCGGCCGGGCGGCAGGCACTGGCCGTCGCTTACGAGCTCGGCCCTGACCACGAGGGGACCTTCACCCTCCTGCACGGCGAGACCGCGGTGGGGCGGGCGCCGATCAGCGGGCTGCTGCCGGTGGCCACCCAGCACGGCGGGGCCGGGCTCCGGCTCGGCCACGACGCCGGGCTGCCGGTCTCCGAGCGCTACGCACCGCCCTTCCCGTGGAACGGCACGCTGCACGGGGTGCGCATCGACACCCCGGGGGCAGTCCGGCCGGGCCCGGCCGAGGAGGTGCGGGCCGCCCTGCACGCCGACTGAGCACCCTGCCGGGCGCCCGCCGGTGTCGCGACCCCC
>JASHWO010000216.1 GCA_030044045.1 Acidimicrobiales bacterium | reverse complement strand
CGGCAGGCGCAGGGCGACCGGCGACGCCGGCCCGGCATGGGCCGAGTCGATGATGGCCGGCCAGATCCGGGGCGAGAGCCAGTGGTAGTAGGCGTCGGCCACGGCCTGGGTGGTGTCGGTCCACAGTGTGTTGCCCACCTCGTAGGCCGGGGTGTGGACCCCGTCGGTGGAACGGACCTGCACGCCGTCGAGGTACTCGGTGAACGTGCCGTGCGGCGACAGGAGCTGGCCGTAGTCGAGCACGCTGACCTTGCCCGGGTAGGCCGCCGCCGTGCGGCGCAGCAGCCCGTCGTAGAGGGCGCGCCGCCGCGGTGTGCTGGCCGGGTTCGGCGGGCCGGTGTCCATCACTCCCGTGCTCCCGTACTCCCCGTGGGCCTCCATGGCCGGCATGGTGAGCAGGTCGAGGTGGGCCCCGTGGGCCGTGGCCAGCGCCACCAGCCTGCGGAGCTGGCCCAGCTCGTAGCGCCGGAACGACGGCTGGAGGATGTCGGTCCAGTGGCCGTGCATCAGCAGGTCCTGGGTCTCCCACTCGCCGGCCAGGAAGAGCACCACGTCGCCCCGGCCCACCCCGGCCACCGCGGCGGCGTCCCGGGCCGGCCAGAGCTGGTCCGCCGGCTGGTCCTCGTTACAGCCGGGGAACATCGACTGCTGCAGCTTGCCGATCTGCACGGAGGAGTTCGAGGCCACGGCCAGGCCGCAGCCGGCGATGGCCCCCTGGACGACGTGGGTGCCCGCCGGCGCCGTGGCGCCCAGGGCCACCTCCAGCACCCCGGCCGTGCTGTCGCCGAGCACCGCCACCTCCGGGGGCGGCGCCTCGGACCGGGCCGAGGACGGCGCCCGGTAGCGGCGGACGGCCGTGGCGGTGGTGGCGGTGGCCGGCACCACCGTCAGCACCCAGATGGCCGCCGCGGTGAGGGCCACCCCGGCGCCGGCGGGCACCGCCGCCCGCAACGACCGCCAGAAGGTGCCCGTCATGATCGGCCGCTCCACCAGCACGTAGCTGGCCGTGGCCACGGCGATGGTGAGCACGAACTGGACGCCCATCAGCGGCAGGCCCGAGAACCCGGCCCGGGCCGGGCTGAGGAACACGTCGACCGGGAAGTGCCAGAGGTACACGCCGTAGGAGATGGTGCCCAGCCGCACCAGCGGCCGGGCCGACAGCAGGCAGGCCACCGCGCCGCCGGGGACGCAGCCGGCGGCCGTGATCACCGCGGCGGCGGCCACCGCACAGAGGGCGAAGCCTCCCTCATAGGTGAGCGGCGAGAGGCCGCCCAGGGTGGCCGAGAGAGTGGCCAGCACCACCAGGCCGACCAGGCCGGCCAGGCCCAGCCCGCGGCGGGCGGCGGGCGAGGTGACCCGGGGGACCAGCCCGTCGACCCCCTGGCGCCGGGCCACCAGGGCCAGGGCGCAGGCCAGCGCCGCGCCGACCAGGATGCACTGGGCGTGGGTGTCGGTCCCGAAGTACAGCCGGGTGGTGCCGGTGCCGGCCCGGTAGAGGACCGCCATCTCCACGGCCGAGGCCACGGCACCGGTGCCGGCCAGCAGCAGCAGCCCGCCCACGGCCCGCCCGTAGGTGCGGGCGCCGCGGAGCACGGCCAGCACCACCACCGGCCACACCAGGTAGAACTGCTCCTCGATGGCCAGCGACCAGGTGTGGGTGAGGGGCGAGACGGCGACGGCGCCGGTGGCCACGAAGTAGTTGCTCGCCGTGTGGATCTGCCACCAGTTCGAGAAGTAGAAGAGCGCCGAGAGGGCGTCCATGCGGTACCCGGGGTAGGTGCCCGCCGGCGCCAGGTAACGGACGCACAGGGACACGGCTACCAGCACCAGGACCAGGCAGGGCAGCAGGCGGCGGGCCCGGCGCAGCCAGAAGGCGGACAGCCCGATGCGGCCCGCCCGCCGCCACTCGGCCAGCAGGAGCCCGGTGATGAGGAACCCGGACAGCACGTAGAACACGTCGACGCCGAAGAACCCGCCAGGCAGCCAGGACAGGCCGAAGTGGAACCCCATGACGGCCAGCACGGCGAGCGCCCGGACCCCGTCGAGGCCGGCGAGGCGCGACGTCCGGGCGTGCGCCGGCCCCGCATGCTGCGTCGACATAGCGTGCTCAACGTACCCGGCGCCCCGCCGGCCGGCCGGCGGCCACGTACCGGTCCCCATCGGCGAGCCGGACGCTGTGCACCCGGCGCCCGAAGGCGGGCCGACCGCCACTGTTTGCAATGGGGGTTTATACTGGGTGGCGGATCGAGCGCCGGCCGGGAGCCGGGGCCAGGAGCAGGCGCATGGGCGACTACCCCTCGATCAGCGACCACGGGCTGATCGGCGACCTCCAGACGGCGGCACTGGTGTCGACCGACGCCGAGATCGACTGGTTCTGCGCCCCCAGGTTCGACTCGCCCTCCATCTTCGCCTCGCTGCTCGACCGGCGGCGCGGCGGGCACTTCCGGATCGCCCCGAAGGCGCCGGGGTACCGCAGCTACCAGATCTACTTCCCCCAGTCGGCATGCCTGATCACGCGGTTCCTCACCGACGGCGGGGTGGGCGAAGTCGTCGACTTCATGCCGGTCGAGGATCCGGCGGTGGTGAGCGGCCGCCGCCGGATCGGCCGGGGGATCCGGGTGATCCGCGGCGCCATGGACTTCGTGCTGGACTGCGCGCCGCGCTTCGACTACGGGCGCCGGGAGCACCAGCTCGACCTCTCCGCCGGGGGCGCCGTGTTCCGGTCGGGCGGAGCGGTCGTCGCCCTCCACGGGGTGGGCGGGGCGGCGGCCGACGGCGGCGACGTCCATCTCGAGCTCACCCTGCGCGCCGGGGAGAGCCGGCGGTTCCTCCTGGAGACCAGCCCGGCCGGCGGCCCGAGGGCGGTCGGCGAGGAGGAGGCCGTCCGGCTCTTCGAGGACACCGTCCGCTTCTGGCGCCGCTGGCTGGCCCGGTGCTCCTACACCGGCCGCTGGCGGGAAGCGGTCCACCGCTCGGCCATGTCGCTGAAGCTCCTGACCTACGCCCCCACCGGCGCCCTGGTGGCGGCGCCCACGGCCGCCCTGCCCGAGCAGGTGGGTGGGCCGCGGAACTGGGACTACCGCTACACCTGGGTCCGGGACTCCTCGTTCTCCGTGTTCGCCCTGCTCGCCCTGGGCTACCGGGACGAGGCCGCCGCCTTCCTCCGCTGGCTCGGCGACCGGGTGCACGAACAGGCGGGCGACGCCTCTGGCCCGCTGAAGATCATGTACCGGGTCGACGGCTCCTCGGACCTGAAGGAGGAGCAGCTCGACCACCTCGAGGGCTACCGGGGCTCGCGACCGGTGCGCATCGGCAACGGCGCCGCCGACCAGTTGCAGCTCGACATCTACGGGGAGGCGCTGGACTCCCTGGCCGTGGCCGACGGCCTGATCCCAGTCGGCCACATGGGCTGGGCCAAGATCCGGGGCATCCTGGACTGGCTGGCCGACAACTGGGACCAGCCCGACGAGGGCGTCTGGGAGACCAGGGGCGGCCGCCAGGACTTCACCTACGGGCGGGTGATGTGCTGGGTGGCCTTCGAGCGGGCCCTGCGGATGGCGGCGTCCCGCGGGCGACCCGGCGCCGTCGGGCGCTGGACGGCCACCCGCGACGCCATCTACGACCAGATCATGTCCCGCTGCTGGAACCCGGACCGGCAGGCGTTCGTCCAGTACCCCGGGACGTCGGTGGTCGACGCCATCAACCTGCTCATGCCCGTGGTCGGCCTGGTGTCGCCCCAGGATCCCCTGTGGCTGGCCACCCTCGACGCCATCGGCGAGGAGCTGGTGAGCGACAGCCTGGTCTACCGCTACAACCCGAGCGCCTCGCCCGACGGGCTCCCGGGCAACGAGGGGACGTTCTCCTTGTGCTCCTTCTTCTACGTGAACGCTCTCACCCGCTCCGGACGGCTGGAGGAGGCGCAGTACGCCTTGGCGAAAATGCTGACCTACGCCAACCACCTCGGGCTCTACGCCGAGGAGATCGACCCGAACGGCGTGCAGCTCGGGAACTTCCCCCAGGCCTTCACCCACCTGGCGCTGGTCCACGCGGCCATCGCCCTCGACGCCGCCCTCGACGGCGGGGCCGGGGCTGGGGCCGGCGACATCGCCGGCTCGCTGGCCCGTTCCGGCCGGCGCTGAGCTGCCGCCGGCGGTGGCGCACGGCACGTCGCCGCGGCGCCGGCACCCTGCTGCCAGCGGGTGGCCGGGTCAGGCCGGTACCGAGAGCTCGTAGACGTGGGTGGTCGCCTCGGGCCGGCCTTCGTAGGGCATGTCCTTCCAGTAGTGCATGCCGATCTTCTCCATCACCCGGCCCGACGCCGCGTTCTCCGAGTGGTACCGGGCGATCACCCGGGGCAGTACCAGGGGCCCGAAGGCGAAGTCGAGTGCCGCCCAGAAGCCGTAGCCCTCCTGCGCCCACATGGCCACGAGCCTGGGGTCGGGGCCCCGGGCGGGCCAGGCAGCACAGCCGCCGTGGGGCAGGGGCCCCACGCCGCGGAGGAGCCTGGGGTCGGGGCCCCGGGCGGGGCAGGCAGCACAGCCCAGCTCAGCCGGACGGCCCGGCCAGCCCGGGACCGGTGACCGGGACCGACCAGACGGCGACGGTGCCGCTCGGCAGGCGCCCGGACACGGTGAAGGTGCCGCCGAGCGACTGGGCCCGGGCCCGCAGGTTCCGCAACCCGTTGCCGGAACGGACCGGGCCGGGCACGCCGTCGCCGTCGTCGGCCACCTCCACCCGCAGGTCGTCGCCGAGGGCGACGTCCACCGAGACGCTGTGGGCCCGGGCGTGCCGGGCCACGTTCGAGAGCATCTCCCGCAGGGCCGCCGCCACCTGTGGCAGCACGATCGCCGGCAGCGTGTCCAGCGGCCCCTGGAAGTGCACCCGGGGGCCGAACCCCAGGAGGCGGCCGTACTCGGCGACCAGGTCCGCCAGCTCCTCGCGGATCCGGCCGACGGCCGGGCGGTCGACCTCCAGGCCGAAGATGGCGTCCCGTAGCTCCCGGATGGCCCCGTCCAGCTCGTCGGCGGCGTCGCGTACCCGCTCGGCCACCGCCCGGCCCCGCAGGTGCCCCAGCGCCCCGTCGAGGATGAGGCCGGCGGCGAAGATGCGCTGGATCACCCGGTCGTGGAGGTCGCGGGCGATCCGCTCGTGGTCGGCCGAGATGGCCGCCTGGGTGGCCGCCTCCCGGGCCGTGGCCTCGGCCCGCAGGGTGTCCGTGAGGTCCCGGGCGATGGCCACGTAGGGAGGGGGGTCGCCGCCCGGCCGGCCGGCCGGGGCCTGGACCACCAGCTCCACCGCCCGGTCCGGGCCGGCCACCGGTCGGAGGACGGTCATGCGGCGCCGGGTACCACTCCCGGCCTGGCACAGCCCGGCGAAGGTCGCCGCCAGATCCTCCCGGCCCAGCTCCGGCGTGAGCTCGTAGAGCGCCAGCCGGGTGAGCGCCGCCGGCCCGCACCCGGTCTGCTCCAGGGCGCCCCGGTTCCCGTGGAGGATGCGCAGGGTGTCCCGGTCGAGGAGGAAGACGGCGTCCCCTACCTGGTCCAGGACGTGCTGGACCAGATCGGCCTCGGGCTCGGGCGAGAGGCCGCCACCGCCCGGGGGGTGCCCCGGCAGCCAACGCGCGACCCGGCCACCGCCGGCCGGCACGCCACCGGCCTGCGCCCGGCCTGCACGTGCACTTCCCGACTGCCCACCTACGGTCCGCCCGCCGGCAGTGGGCCACGTACCCAGCTCCATCATCTCGATCCTTGCCCTGGAGGCCGCCCGGGGGTCCCGGACGGCAACGGCCCGCCGGGGTCTGGGGCGGGCACTTGTGATCTGATATGACTGGAGTAGCCTTACTGCCAGTGTAGGAAGTTGGAATGCTGGTTGCAACGGCCAAGCTCGGGAAACCGCCCACGTCGCCGTCGCCCTCGGCGACCGGGCACCGCCCGGGCTGTCGGCCGGTTGCGGTCGTGCCCCGACATTGGTAAGGATGTCTCGAGCTTGCGGCATTCGCCCCGATCCCCGGCGGGCGCACAAGCGTCGCCCCGGCCCTCGGCGACAGCACCAACGGTCTGTCGACGTGGAGGGACGGGTGAGCCAACAGGTGAGGAGACGGCGCGGCGCGAGAGCCGCGGTCCCTGCTTCGGCGGGAGCCCGGGCGGCCCGCCGGGCCGGCCCGTAGCCCAGGTGACGATGGCTCGCGCCGATCTCCTCGTCCAGGCGCTCTCCGACTTCGCCCGCACCCTGGTCCGCCGCTTCGACGTGGCCGACGTGCTGTTCGACCTCACGGCCCGGGTGGTCGCCGTGCTGGAGGTCGACAGCGCTGGGGTATCACTGTCGCAGGACAACGGGCGGCTGGCCTTCGTCACCGCCCACGGCGAGGCCGCGTCCCTCCTCGAGCGGTTCCAGGAGGAGCACCAGGCCGGGCCCTGCGTGGAGGCGTTCACCACCCGGGAGCCGGTGCGCGTCGGCGACCTCGGGCAGGCGCCGGGCGCCTGGCAGGGGTTCGCCGCCCGGGCGCGGGAGCTGGGCTTCACCGCCGTGGCCGCCA
>JASHWO010000215.1 GCA_030044045.1 Acidimicrobiales bacterium | reverse complement strand
TCGGCGGCCAGCCGGCGCTGGTGCGGGTAGCGGGCGCCGACCAGCAGGTCGCCCGGCGGGGCGACGCGCCCGGCGGCGGCCAGGTGGGAGAGGGCGGCGGTGCAGGCCAGGCCCAGGGTGCCTGCCCCCAGCACGGCCACCGTGTCGCCGTCGTGCACGCCGGCGCCCAGCACGGCGTGCACCGCGCAGGACAGGGGCTCCACCGTCACCGCGGTGCGGTCGTCCATGGCCTCGGGCACCCGGTAGAGCTGGCTCTCGTGGGCCACCAGGCCGGCCACCGACCAGCCGCCGCCGGTGTCGGCGCAGTAGCCGGTCTGCAGCCCGGGCCGGAGGTGCCCGAAGGCCACCCGCTCGCAGTTGCCGGTGCGGCCGGCGGCGCAGGCCGGGCACGGGGGGTCGATCCCCCGGGCGGCGCAGCCCAGCACCGGCTCGATGACCACCCGGGACCCCGGCGCCAGCGCCGTGCCGTCGGCGGCCACCCCGCCGCCGTCCAGGGTCCCCACCACCTCGTGGCCGGGGACGAAGGGGAAGCTCACCAGCTCCTCGAAGTAGCGGGAGCTGCGGCCGTCCAGCGTGGCCAGGTCCGACCCGCAGATGCCCGAGAGCAGGGGGGTGACCCGGTGCCAGCCCGGCCCGGGCAGGACTGGCTCGTCCGTCTCCACCAGCCGCAACGGGCCCACCCCGGCTCCCCGCCCGGACCCCAGCGCCGAGGCCAGCCGGGCCGCGGCGAAGCGGGGGAGGCTGCGCTCCATCACCAGCGCCTTCATGCTGTGCGCCGGTCGTCGTGCCCGGCCCGGACCCCGGGCGCAGCGGAGAGACGCACGCAGGCGCCGGCCCTGACGGCCACGGCCTTCACGACGGGCTCCCGCGGCGCGACGGGGAAGCGGGGAGGGCGAGCGGCCCGCCGGCCGGATGGCCACTGCCACTGCCCCTGGCACTGCCACTGCCACTGCCAGAGCGGCGGCGGCCACGGCCGGGGAGGGCCACGTCCAGCGGCCCCAGGGGGAGGGGGCGGTGGGAGCCGCCGGAGGCCTTGGCCCAGTGCTCGACGTGCCAGCCCCGCCGGCGGGCGATGGCCGACAGCCGGGACTCGGGGTTCACGGCCACCGGGAAGCCGACCGCCTCCAAGAGGGCCAGGTCGCTGGCCGAGTCGGCGTAGGCCACGGACTCTTCGAGCACGACGTCGTGGGCCGCCGCGTAGTCGGCCAGCAGGATGGCGCGGGCCTCCCCGATCGGGGGCAGCTCCTGCAGCTTCCCGTCGTAGCGGCCGTCCCGCTGGCCCAGCCGGGCGCAGACCACGTCGTCGAAGAGCGGGCAGAGCGGCGCCACCACGAAGTCCAGCGCCCCGGTCACCAGCAGGGTGCGGTGGCCCAGCCGCCGGTGCTCCCGCACCCGGGCGAACCCGGCCGGGAAGGAGCGGGTGAGCAGGTGCTGGTCGAACAGCTCCCAGGCGTCCTCGGCCAGCTGGTCGACCGGCGCGTCCTCGTAGCGGCGGTAGAAGGAGCGGAGGAAGTCGCCCCGGTCCCGGCGGTCCATGGCCAGCAGCGAGGGGGCCTCCCTGAGCAGCCCGGCCACGAAGCTGGCCCGCTTCCAGGCCGGCAGGTGGCGGCTGGCCAGCCAGGCGTAGGTGTCGACCACGTTGGAGGCCACCAGGGTGTGCTCGAGGTCGAACACGGCCAGGTGGCGGTCGGGGGAGAGGATGGCCCGGCGGGCCCGTTCGGGCCGGGCGTCGACCACCGAGCGCCCGGGCGTGGTCCGCACCCGGGCGTGGGTGACCACCGAGGGGAGGTGGACGTCGTGGACGTAGTGGTCCCAGTCCACCACCGCCGGGTCGATGCAGAAGTCGGTGCGGTCGCCCTCGTCGAGGGTCCCGGCCAGGGCCAGGAGCCGGTCGACCCGGTAGCGGGCCTCGGTCTCGGTGTAGGCGCCGTAGAGCTCGACATAGCCCAGGGCCCGCTTGGCCAGGGCGTTGCGGTCCTCGAGCTTGGCCGAGAGCGCCGCCTGCCGGCCCCGCACCGGGAGGGCGGTGACCAGCTTCTCCACCGCGTCCATGGCCGTGGTGGCCCGGTGGAGCTGGCGCTGGACCCGGCCCCTTCCGGGGAACGACCACTGGGGCACGCTGATGGGTTGGCCCCGGTCGTCGTAGACGGGGTGGCGGCCGAACCAGTCCTGCACCAGCTCGACCAGGCGGCCGTAGCGCAGCGGGTTCCGCACCCCGGAGGCCACGTGGTACACGGTGGGCGGCCCGGGCTCGGGCCCGTGGGCGGCCACGGCCAGGATGGCCGCCACCACCAGGTCGACCGGGATCACGTCGATGACCCCCTCGGGCACGCCGGGGAACTCCTTCAGCAGGCCGCGGGCGTACGACACGATGATCGGCTCGGCCATCCGGAAGCCCCGGATCCAGCCCGGCCGGGGCTCGGCCAGCGCCGACTCGATGATCGACGGGCGGACGATAGTGAGGGGCACTTCCTGGTCGGCGGCCGGGGCCGAGCCCGCCCCGTGGGCGGCCACCAGGGCCCGTTCGCCCAGGGCCTTGGTGAACGGGTAGGCGTCGGGCCAGCCCAGGGCCTGGGCCCGGGCCGTGCCGGCCTCGACCAGTTGGCGCTTGACCCACTCCTCCCGGAGCTTCTCCGACCGCGCCGCCAGGAGGTGGTCACCGGCGGGGCCGAGCTCGCGGCGGGCCGATCTTGCGAAGGTGGCCAGGTGCTCCTGGCTCCTCGACGCCGCCTGGAGGTCGTCCCGGAGTCGGCGGGCGTGGGCCACCTCGGCCTCCCACTCGACGTCGAGCGAGAACCGGTTGGCCGAGAGCAGCTCCTCCCGGGCCTCGCCCTGGTGGGTGCCGGCCACGTAGGCGGTGGACACGGCGATCAGGTGGGCCGGGCCTGCGGTGGGTGCGCCGTCGCGGCGGGCCTGGGCGGTGCCGGCCTGGGCCTG
>JASHWO010000214.1 GCA_030044045.1 Acidimicrobiales bacterium | reverse complement strand
TCCGGTAGGTGTCGGGCGGCTGGGCCAGCGCCAGCTCCCAGCCGGCCAGCAGCACGGAGAAGATGGCCTTCAGCTGCAGCATGGCGAAGGGCGCCCCCACACAACGGTGCCGGCCGGCCCCGAAGGGGATCCACGTCCACGGGTTGGCCCGGTCCTCGACCCGGGGCTCCAGGTAGCGGGCGGGCACGAAGGCGTCCGGGTCGGGGAAGTCCTCCGGGATGCGGTTGGACACGGCCGGGCTGGCCCCCACCAGCTGGCCGGCCCGGATGCGGTAGCCGAGCCAGTCGAGATCCTCCTTGGCCACCCGGAGCACCAGGATCAGCGGCGGGTGCAGCCGCAGTGCCTCCTTGACGGCCGACTCCAGTCGCGGCATCTCCCGCAACGCCTGGTAGCTCACCTCGGCCCCGTCACCCCGCAGCCGGTCCAGCTCGGCGGTGACCGCCGCCAGCTCGTCGGGGTGGCGCAGCAGCTCGATCAGCGTCCAGGCGGCGGTGCCCGAGGTGGTGTGGTGGCCGGCGAACATCATCGAGATGAACATGCCGGTGACCTCGTCGGCCGAGAAGCGCGGCGTGCCGTCCTCCTCCCGCACCGACATCAGCACGTCGAGCAGGTCCCGGTCGGCGGGTGCCCCACTGCCGGCACTGTCGGTTCCACTGCCGGCCCCAATGGCGACGGCCCCGCCGGCTCCGGGCCGGCCGTCACCGGCGTGACCCCCGCCGTTCCGGGGTGCCACGGCACCGGCCCGGCCGTCCATGATCCCCTGCACCAGCCGCACCAGCCCGACCCGGGCCTCGTCGCGGCGGCGGAAGCTCTCGATCGGCGCGTAGGGATCCACGTAGGCCAGGGCGTCGGTCCCCCGCTCGAGGTCGTGGTAGAGGTCGGCGAACCGGCGGTCGAGCGACTGGCGGAACGTGTGCCCGATCAGGCAGGCCGACGACGTGTAGATGGTCAGCTCGGCGAACCACTCCAGCAGGTCGATCTCCCCCTCGTCGCCCCAGGCGGCCACCATCCGGTCGACCTCGACGGCGATGGTGGCGGCGTGGCCCCGCATGAACCTGTCCCGGAGCGCCTGGTTGTGCAGCATCTCCCGCCGGCGTTCGGGCGGCGCGTCGAACACCACCCCCTCGCCGAAGATCGGCGTCATGAAGGGGTACGCCTCGGCCTGGTCGAGCTGCTCCTCGGGCGCCCGGAAGAACCGCTCGTTGGCCTCGGCCCCGGTGAGCAGCACCACGTCCCGGTGGGCCAGGTGGAACCGGCCCACGTCGCCGCACTCGGCCCGCACCCGCCGCAGCAGGCCGATCGGGTCGCCGCGCAGCTCGTCCAGGTGGCCGCCGTCGCCCACCGCCCCCGACACCATCGGCGGCTCCCGGACCCCCGCGCCCGCCGTCACGCCCGGTCCCTCCGCACGGGCCCCTCGGGCTGGACCTCCACCACCGTCAGGTGGGCGCCGCGCTCGGCCGACACCGCGGCCACCACCGCCGCGGCCACCGCCTCGGGCCGCAGGAACACCGGGTGGCGGGCCAGCCCCCACCGCGCCCACTCGGCCAGCACCTCGCCGGTGGCCCGGGGGTCCCAGTCCATGCCCATGCCGGTCAGGGTGGGGCCGGGCCGCACCATCGAGGCCCGCACCCCGGTCCCCTCCCACTCCATCTGCAGCGCCCGCACGTACCCCTCGAGCCCCCACTTCGACGTCACGTAGGCGGCCATGGCCGGCCTTGGGCGCTCGACCACGTCGGAGGTGACGAACACCACGTCCCCCCGGCGCCGGTCGACCATCCCCGGCCCGAAGGCCCGCACCAGCCGGTGGGCACCCACCACGTTCACCGACAGCAGCGCCGCCAGCTCGTCGGGACCGGTGGCCAGGGCGGTGCCCGGCCGGATCTGGGCGGCGTTGGACACCACCACCTCCACCGGGCCGAAGGCGTCGGCGGCCCCGGCGGCGAAGCGGTCGACCGAGCCGCCGTCGGCCAGGTCGAGCGGCAGGGCCACCGCCTCGCCCCCCTCCTCCTCGACGGCGGCGGCCAGGGCCTTGCAGGCGTCGAGCCGCCGGGCCCCCACGACCACCGGGTGGCCGGCAGCGGCCAGGGCCCGGGCGGTGGCCGCGCCGATGCCCGACGAGGCGCCGGTGACCACCGCCGGCCGGCGCACCGGGTGGGGGTCGAACCGCGGCACCTCAGCGGCGCTCCACCGTGGTGGGCAGGGCGGCCAGGCCCCGCACGTTGATCGAGTGGACCCGCACCATCCCCTCGGGGTGCACCTCGTAGGCGCGGACCCGGCGGGCCAGCTCGCCCAGGGCCACCCTGGCCTCCAGCCGGGCCAGCGGCGCCCCCATGCAGAAGTGCCGGCCGCTGCCGAAGCTGACCATCTTCGCCCCGTCACCCTTCGCCCCGTCACCCCCCGGCCCGTCACCCCCCGGCCCGTCACCCCCCGGCGCCGCCCGGTCGAGGTCGTAGCGGTCGGGGTCGGCGAAGACCTCCCCGTCGCGGTTGGCCGAGCCGATCAGCAGCAGCACCTTCTCCCCGGCGGGGATGGTGACCCCGCGCACCTCGACGGCGTGGCGGGTCACCCGGACCAGCATCTGGGTGGAGTTGTCGTAGCGCAGGGTCTCCTCCACCCACCGGGGGACGGCGGCCGGGTCGGCCAGGGGCTTGGCCACCTGGTCGGGGTGGCGCCAGCCCCAGTACCAGGCGTTGCCCAGCAACTTGGTGGTGGTCTCGTTACCGGCCACCACCATCAGGAAGAGGATGCCCACCACTTCGTCGTCGGTCAGCCGGTCGCCGCCGGCTGTGGCAGCCAGCAGTGCCGAGGTCAGATCCTCCCGGGGACGCCGCCGGCGCTCGGTCACCATGGCCGAGTAGTACGACGCCAACGCCAGAGCCGCCGCCGCCCCCTCCGGCGGCACGTCGGCCACCCCCTCCTCCCGGTGGAGCACCAGGTCGGCCAGCCGGCGGAGCTCGGCGCGGTCGGACGGCGCCACCCCCAGCAGCTCGCAGATCACGTCCATGGGCAGCCGGGCGGCGACGTCGGCCACCAGGTCGAAGGTGCCCCGCTCCAGTGCCGGCTCCAGGTGCCCGACGGCGAGCTGGCGGATGCGGGGCTCCAGCTCGGCCACCCGGCGCACGGTGAAGCTCCTGCCCACCAACGACCGCAGCCGGGTGTGAGCCGGGGGGTCCATGGCCAGGAACGACATCGACCGGTGGGCCTGGGGACCGAAGGCCACCGGGTCGAGCGACACCCCGTAGGCGCTGGAGTAGGTGTCGGCGTCGCGGAAGGCGGCCAGCACGTCGGCGTGGCGGGAGAGCGCCCAGAAGCCGAGCGCCTCGTTGCGGTAGACCGGCGCCTCGGCCCGCAGCCGGGCATACGTCGGGTACGGGTCCTCGTGGATGGCGTAGTCGTAGGGGTCGTACACGAGGGGCGGCCGGACCCCCGTGGCGGTGCCGGTCACCGCCGGTCCCCCGCGGCGGAGCCCCGCCCGTCGGCCCCCGCGCTCGACCCCCCGTCGCCGCCGGCGTCCGGCGGAGCGGGCAGGTAC
>JASHWO010000213.1 GCA_030044045.1 Acidimicrobiales bacterium | reverse complement strand
ACGCGTTCGTCATTAGGGTGTGTCACACCCCATCCCTACAGTCACCACGACGAGCGAGGAGAGGAAGGCGATGGCAGAGCAGGACCGTGACAAGGCACTGGCGGCGGCGCTCAGCCAGATCGAGAAGCAGTTCGGCAAGGGCTCGGTCATGCGCATGGGGGACAACGTCAACTTGGGGATCGAGGCCATCCCCACCGGGGCGCTCTCGCTCGACCTGGCGCTCGGCATCGGCGGCCTGCCCCGGGGTCGGATCGTGGAGATCTTCGGGCCGGAGTCGTCGGGCAAGTCCACCCTGGCCATGCACTGCGTGGCCGAAGCCCAGCGCAACGGGGGCATCTGCGCCTACATCGACGCCGAGCACGCCATGGACCCGGTCTACGCCAAGGCCATCGGCGTCAACGTCGACGACCTGCTGATCTCCCAGCCCGACACCGGGGAGCAGGCGCTGGAGATCGCCGACATGCTGATCCGCTCCGGGGCCCTCGACGTCCTAGTCATCGACTCGGTGGCCGCCCTCACCCCCCGGGCGGAGATCGAAGGGGAGATGGGCGACTCCCACGTCGGGCTGCAGGCCCGCCTGATGTCCCAAGCCCTGCGCAAGCTGACCGGGACGCTCAACAAGTCCGACACCATCGCCATCTTCATCAACCAGCTCCGGGAGAAGATCGGCGTGATCTACGGGTCGCCGGAGACCACCCCCGGCGGCCGGGCGCTCAAGTTCTACTCCTCGGTCCGGCTCGACATCCGGCGGGTCGAGACCATCAAGGACGGGGCGGAGATCGTCGGCAACCGGGCCCGGGTCAAGGTCGTGAAGAACAAGGTGTCGCGTCCGTTCCAGCAGGCCGAGTTCGACATCATGTACGGCGCTGGCATCAGCAGGGAGGGTTCGCTGCTCGACGTCGCTGTCGACCTCGGGTTCGTCAAGAAGTCGGGCGCCTGGTTCACCTACGAGGGCGAGCAGCTCGGCCAGGGACGGGAGAACGTCAAGGCCTTCCTCCGGGAGAACCCGCAGCTCATGGCCGAGATCGACGACCGGGTACGCCAGCACCTGGCACCGACGGAGGAGCCGGGTGCGATGGCCGGGGCCGACCCCGACGACCAGCCGATCACCTTGAAGGACTGACCGATGCGCCTCCCGGCCGGCCGGGAGGGCCCTACGGGGTAGCGGTCACCGTGACCGTTGTGGGCACCAGCTCCACCCACGTCTGGCCGGGCTGGAGGTCGACGGGCTGCCCGCCGGAGCTGGTGAACTGGGTGGGCTGGGCCAGGGACGACCGGGACCAGGTGCCGGGGATCTCCACCCCGCTGCGGAAGACCAGGGCCTGGCCGCTGGCGTCCTGGTAGAGGTTGGCCTGCACCTCCAGCCCGCCTGTGCTGTTCTCCAGCCAGGGGCCGTAGGTGACGTGTACGAACTGCACCACCACGTTGGCCGCCGTCTCCTGGGTGCCTGTGCTCAGGTCGTCGGGGGTACTGCCGTAGTAGCGCTGGAAGGCGTGGAGCTTGGCGTCGTACTTCCACACCACTGTGGAGTTGCCGGAGAAGGGGATGGCCACCGAGGCCACGGGGCCGACCCCGGTCCCCGACGGCGTGGTGGCCGAGTAGGCGAACACCGGGGCCGGCGGCGCGGTGTCTGTGGGCGCCAGCCCCCACAGGGCGCTGGTCGAGGCGTAGGTGTCGTAGGGCGCCACCCGTCCCGGGATCTGCTGGGTGACTGTGCCGTGGTCGATCAGGTTCAGGTCCTTGATGGGGGAGGCGTCGATGTCGGCCAGGACCGGCTGGATCCCGCCCATGTGGGCCAGCAACGGGGTGCCGAACTGGCCCAGGATGCCCACGTCGATGTTGCGGGCTGAGCGGATGGGACCCACCAGCGACGCCCCCTGGCACTGGAACACGGCGACGAACCGGGTGATCCCCCCCTCCACCGGCTCCTCGAACACGATGTCCGCCTTGTCCAGCCCGGTCTGCGGCCGGGCTGTGGCGAAGTTTGTGACCTTGACCGCCAGAGCGGGCCGCGACGGCACCGACCCACCGCCGGGCACCGGCGCACCGGTCAGTGGACAGAGCGGCTGGTCGGCGGTCGAGGTGACGGCGGTGGTGCTCGTGACGGTGGTGACCGTGTCGTGGGCGTCGGCGTGGCCCGGGCTCGAGCCGCAACCAGCCAGCACCATGGCGGCCAGGCCGGCGGCGGCGGCGCACCACCCGGCGCGGCGGCCAGCGAGCCGCCGGGGGTCGCCTGTCGTTCGGGATGCCCGTCCATTCCCGGTCATAGCGGGCAATTCTCGGTGGTCGGCGGCGCCGATGGGGGGATGCCGGGGAGGCACTGGTCAGGGCCGTACCACCGGCCCCCGGTGGCGCCCGGGACGTTCAGGCGCCGACCGTCGGCGCGGCGCTGGCGGCGCTGGCCGCCGCCCCCTGGTACACCGACTCCCAGTTCCCGCCGGAGGGCTGGCCGGCCGAGGCCGGCCCGCTGCCGAAAGTGCCGTACAGGTTCTCCATAGCCCGCAAGAGCACGTCGGTCACCCCGGGAATGGCCGCCGGCACCACGTTGGAGGGGAAGGCGGTGGTGTTGGCCAGCTTGTTCACGAAGGAGGCCGCCCCGGAGTCGAACACCCCGCCCCCACCGGGCACCGTGTAGTAGGTGATGTCGGACCAGTTGCCCTGTCCGGCCACCGGCGAGTGGGCGACCACGTCCACGTTCGTGGGACCCGGGAGCGAGGGCACGTACCGGTCGTACTCGCCCTGCACCACGCTGGGCAGGGACTGGCCGTCCTGCAGGTCGCACCCGTCGAGGAACCACGACCCGCCGTCCACCACCACCAGGTCGTCGTTGGCTCGCACCGACTGGTACATGCTGCCGATGAGGTTGCTCTCCGGCCATGTGGTGGGGGGCGACTCCCAGCTCGGTGCCGTCACCAGGGCTGTGTCCTTGCCGAAGAGCGGATCTGCTGTGGCGTCCTTGTAACAGATCTGTAGCCGGTCGGTCCCCACCGGCGACGGCTCCAGCCGGATCTGGCGGTAGCAGGCGTTGGCCCCGAGGAAGGCCAGGTTCGTGCCCTTCGACAGCGCCTGGAGGGCGGCGTCGCGCATGGGGCGCGACCAGTACTCGTCGTGGCCCAGGCTGAAGAGGCAGCGGTGCTCGGCCAGCAGGTGCGGGCGCCGGTGGAGGTCCACGTCGGTCCAGTAGGTGAGGTCGGCGCCCAGGCGCTCCAGGTCGTAGAGGATCGGGTACTCGTTGCCGATGAAGTCGGCGGCGCCCTGGGCCCATGTCTGCGGGTACGGGCGGTCGAACGAGACGATCCGGGCCCGGTTTGTGAAGCTCTGGCCTGTGGCCGTCTTGCCGTAGTAGAGGCTGTAGGCGCCCCAGAGGTTGTAGGCCTGCCAGGTGGTGACGCTGTTCTGGATGACGAAGGCGGCGGTGGAGGCGTCGTCGCGCACGGTGAGCGGCACGTACTGCTGCTCGCCCCCGTCGCCCTGCAGCTTCAGCAGGTAGCAGCCGGGCGACCAGCTCCCGTCGATCTTCAGGGTGAACGTCGGCTTCCATCGGCAACTCACCGTGTTCACGCCCGCCGCCAATGTGGGCGCCGCCTGCTGCTGTCCGGCCACCTCGTCCGTCTGGTGCACGAGGCGCCCCCCGAGCCCCTGGTAGTACCCCATCCGGAAGGCCTGCAGCGAGACCGACCGGGCGGTGGTGTTGACGAAGACCGTGACCTCGTCGCCCTGGACGGCGCTCACCTGGCTGGCGTAGCCCTCGATGGCGTGGGGAACCTGGACGCCGGTGACGATCCAGTCGATGGTGCCCGGCTTCTCGTTCTCCAGCACCAGCCAGCGGGCCACCGGGAT
>JASHWO010000212.1 GCA_030044045.1 Acidimicrobiales bacterium | reverse complement strand
TCGGCCAGTGCGACATACCCCTCGTCGAGGTCGTACCCGACGTACCGCCGGCCGAGCCGGGCCGCGGCCACCAGGGTCGAGCCGGAGCCCATGAACGGGTCGAGCACGAGGTCGTCCTGGTAGGTGTAGAGGTCGATGAGCCGGGCCGGCAGCTCGACCGGGAACGGTGCCGGGTGGTCGACCCGGCGGGCGCTCTCGGGGGGCACGTCCCACACGTCGAGCGTGTACGCCATGAAGTCCTCGGCCGTGATCGTGCTGCGGTGGGGCAGGCCCGCCTTCTGGCGCTCGGGGACGCTCCTGGCCCGGGCGAAGCGGCCCTTGCTGGCGATCACCACCCGCTCGGTGACGTCGCGCAGCACCGGGTTGGACGCCGACCGGAAGGAGCCCCAGGCGCAGGATCCGCTGGCTCCCTCACCCTTCTGCCACACCACCTCACCCCGGAGCAGGAGGTGCAGGCGGTCCTGCAGGATGGCGATGACGTCGGCGGCCAGGCTCCGGTACGGCTTGCGTCCCAGGTTGGCCACGTTGACGGCGATCCGCCCGCCCGGCTCCAGGGTGCGCACGCAGTCGGCGAACACCGCTTCCAGGAGCTGCAGGTACTCCAGGTAGGAGCCGGGCACGCCGCCGTGGCCGAGCTCCTCCTCGTACTGCTTGCCGGCGAAGTACGGGGGAGAGGTCACCACCAGGGCCACCGTGCCGTCCTCGACGGCATCCATGTGGCGAGCGTCGCCGTGGACGAACGGGTTGGCCACCGGCGTCGGGGGCGGCACCGTCTCGTCGTCGGACAGCTCGGGCTGCTCGAACCTGGCGTAGAACCCCCGGGCGTCGTGGGACTCGCGGCGGCCGACGCCGAAGTTGGAGGTCGAGGTCGAGGTCCGGCGACGTGGTGGCATGGGAACGACGGCGACGCTAGCGGCCCGGCGCACGGGGACGACGGACGTCCCCCGCCCCGCCGCGCCGCGCCGCGCCCCGCCCCGCCGCGGTGCCGGGGCGGGGGTGCGGGGAGGGAGAGTGGAACGGTGCCCGGGCGGGTGGTGTGGAACGGTACGCGGGCAGGCGGGTAGACCACTGCTGTGAGGGTTTTTGCGCGGGTGAACGGGCCGGGGGCGCCCGGGCGGCCGGCCGGCGGCCGGGGCGACCGCTACAAGTGGGTGGTCCTCTCGAACACCACCCTCGGGGTGCTGATGGCCACCATCGACATCTCGATCATGTTGATCGCCCTGCCCGACATCTTCCGCGGCATCCACCTCACACCCCTCACGCCGGGCAACAGCTTCTACCTGCTCTGGATGATCCTGAGCTTCATGGTGGTCACCAGCGTGCTGGTGGTCAGCCTGGGGCGGCTCGGCGACCTCTACGGCCGGGTGCGCATGTACAACCTGGGCTTCGCCGTCTACACCCTCTTCTCGCTACTGCTCACCGTCACCTGGATGAGCGGCACCGCGGCGGCCATGTACCTGGTCGTCATGCGGATCTTCCAGGGGGTGGGCGCGGCGTTCCTCATCGCAAACTCCTCGGCCATCCTCACCGACGCCTTCCCGGAGGACCAGCGGGGGATGGCGCTCGGGGTGAACCAGGTGGCCGGGATCAGCGGGTCGTTCATCGGGCTGGTCCTGGGCGGCCTGCTCGGCCCCATCGACTGGCGCCTCATCTTCCTGGTGTCGGTGCCGGTGGGGCTGTTCGGCACGGTGTGGGCGTACCTGAAGCTGCGCGAGGTGCCCCGGCGGCACGCCGGGAGGATCGACTGGCCGGGCAACGTCACCTTCGCCCTGGGGCTGGTGGGGATCATGGTCGGGATCACCTACGGCATCCAGCCATACGGCGGCCACACCATGGGCTGGACCAGCCCCACCGTGCTGGCGGCGCTCTCCGCCGGGGTGGCCTGCCTGGTGGCCTTCGCCCTGATCGAGACGAAGGTGGCCGAGCCCATGTTCCGGCTGGCGCTGTTCCGCATCCGGGCCTTCACCGCCGGCAGCCTCTCCACCCTGCTGGCCAGCATGGGCCGGGGCGGCCTCATGTTCATGCTGATCATCTGGCTGCAGGGGATCTGGCTGCCCCAGCACGGCTACGACTTCGCCCGCACGCCGCTCTGGGCGGGCATCTACATGCTGCCGCTCACCGCCGGCTTCCTGATCGCCGGGCCGCTCTGCGGCTACCTCTCCGACCACTTCGGCTCCCGGCCGTTCGCCTCGGGCGGCATGGTGGCCGCCGCTTGCTCCTTCTTCCTACTGGAGCTGCTGCCGGTCGACTTCCCCTACTGGGCCTTCGGCCTGCTGCTCCTGCTGAACGGCCTGGCCATGGGGGCCTTCGCCGCGCCGAACCGGGCCGGGGTGATGAACAGCCTGCCGGCCCGGCACCGCGGGGTGGGCGGCGGCATGAACTCCACCTTCCAGAACGCCGCCCAGGTGCTCTCCATCGGGGTGTTCTTCACCCTCATGATCGTCGGGCTGGCGGCCACCCTGCCCACCGCCCTCTACCACGGCCTGGTGGCCCACGGGCTGCCGGCCCGGACGGCCCGGACGGCCTCGGACCTGCCGCCGGTCTCCACCCTGTTCGCCGCCTTCCTCGGCTACAGCCCGGTGCAGCACCTGGTCGGGTCGTCGGCACTGGCCCACCTCTCGAGAGCCCAGCAGCACGTGGTCACCGGGCACCGCTTCTTCCCCTCGATCATCGCCGGGCCGTTCCGCGACGGGCTCCACGCCGCCTTCGACTTCGCCATCGCGGCCTGCCTGGTGGCCGCCGGGGCCTCGTGGCTCCGGGGCGGCAGGTACGTCTACTCCGAGCCCGACGAGGGGCCGGCCGCCGTCGCTGCGGGTGACGCCGGCGCGGCGGCCACCATCGGTGGAGTGGTGGGCGCCACCGGCGAGGGACCGGTCCCGGCGGGCACCGTCGGTGCTGCCGGCCCGCCGGCCGGCAACGGGTCGGCCACGAGTTATACATCATAATTGGTCTGAAGTGTGTATATTGGCGACCATGCGCCGGATCAACGTCTACATGGACGAGGAGCTGGATCGTCGCGCCGAACGTGAGGCAGGCCGGCGCAAGATCTCGAAGGCGGCGCTGATCCGCCAGAGCCTGCTCGCCGAGCTCGGTCCGAGCAGCCGGCAGGACCCGCTCGACGGCCTCGTCGGGCTCTCCGACGCCGAGCCGGTGGACGACCTCGACGCCGTCATCTACGGCGCGTGAGGTTTGCCGACACCAGCTTCTGGGTGGCGCTCACCCTACGGCGTGACCACCATCACGACGCAGCAAGGAGTCTCTGGGAGCACCGGGACCAGTCGCTGCTCGTGAGCAACCACGTGCTCGGCGAGGTCTGGACGTTCCTCCGGCGCCGCGACAGCCATGCCGTGGCCCGCCGGGCCCGGCACCTCATCGAACGGTCAGAGGCGGTGGAGGTCTGCCACGTGCCGGCTGACGTCGAGGAGGAGGCGTGGCGGTGGCTCGAGCGCCACGACGAGCGGACCTACTCGTTCGTCGACGCCACCAGCTTCGCAGTGATGCGGCGAAGAGGACTGCTCGAAGCGCTCGCCTTCGACGGCGGCTTCACCGCCGCCGGCCTGGTCGAGGTGCGACCCTGACCACCTGTCCGGGCGGTGCGCCAGGATCCGCCATGGCGATCAGCGGGCCGGCGTCGGTGAGCGTCACCGGCTGCTGCGCTCCCGCGCCAGTGACTCGGTGAACGCGTCGCCAGACCGGCGCGCTCGACCGTCACCGCCGTGGACCACGCCGGTGACGTCGGCGAACCGCTCGCTCGGACGACCGGCCAACGTCTCCTCGGCTCGCTCGGCGGCAACCTGGCGGAGGAACGCCGAGACAGATTCACCCTTCACTGCGGCGGCGCGACGAACCTTGTCATCGAGGCCAGGATCGAGTCGAAGGCTTCGCATGCCTACGACTGTATACGGGCCGGCGGCCGACGCTGTTGCCGATGCCGTCACGGGCGACGGCTCCGGCGGTGGAGCCGTCGAGCCGGCAGTCCCCGATCAGTCGGGAGGCGGCCCCGGTCACCTGACGCCGGCCGGCGGCGTCTCGAAGCCGCAGCAAGGACCGGGGGCGCGGGCCAGCCTGCCGTCCAGGGTCGCCACCTTCGCTCCGAGGAGCTCGGCCAGCGCGACGTACCAGGCGTCGTAGGGAGTGACGGTGGCCCGTAGCTCCCAGGCGCGTGTGGCACACGGGTCGTAAGGGAACAACTCGACGGGGAGGTCGAGGAGGTTCGCATGGGCCAATGCCGCGGCATCGGCCGATATCTGTCCGACCTGCGCGGCTCGGCGCAGCATGCTGGCCACCTCCACCGGCATGAGGTGCGGCGCCCCCAGCGGTTCGCTGGTCAGCAGCGACGCTGCCCAGGCTCCGGTGGCGCCGCTGTCCACCAGGGCGGCGGCGACGGTCGAGGCGTCGACGACCAGCGTCACCGTCGGCCGGCGTCGCGGTGCGCCAGGATTTGCCCGGCCGAAAGGGACGAGCCGGTGGCGGACTTCTGGGCCCGGACGCGGGCCACCCACGCCTCGGCGTCGGGACGCCGTGCCATCTCGATCAGGGACGAGCGTAGGTACTCCTGGAGCGACCGGCCGGTCGCTGCGGCACGGCCGGCCAGCTCGTCCCGGGTCTCGTCAGGGACGTCGCGGACGGTGATCGTCGTCATGCCTGCATAGTACCTCCAGGGCATTCATTCTGCATGCAGTCACGCCCGTTGACTCGCCGCCGGCCGGCAGGGGCGCTCAGCAGGCGGCGGCCCGGTCGAGGCAGGGCTGCAGGGCGTCGAGCACGGCCGGGACCTCGGCGGCGCCGGCGGCGAAGCACAGGGCGGCCACGGCGTCGGCCCCGGCCGCGGCGTACTGCTCGACCCGGTCGGGGGTCAGCTCGTGGAAGTAGGGGCAGACCGTGACCTCCAGGTCCGACCGGGCGCGCCCCTGCTCGGCCAACAGCGCTTCCAGGCGGGCCAGCGGCTCGGCCAGGTCGCCGGGCCGGCGGTTGAAGGTGTGCCAGCCCTGGCCGGCCCGGGCCGCCCGGCGCAGGGCGGCGTCGCTCTCGCCGCCCACGTGCACCGGCGGGTGGGGATCCTGCACCGGCTTCGGGAACATGCGGCACTCGGGCAGCCGGTAGTAGGGGCCGTCGTGGGCCGAGGGGTCGTCGCACCACAGGGTGCGCAGCACTTCGAGGTAGTCGTCGGTGCGGGCCCCCCGCCGCTCCCACGGCACCCCGACCGCCTCGACCTCCTCCCGTAGCCAGCCCACGCCCACCCCGACGTCGACCCGCCCGCCGGACAGCCAGTCGAGGGTGGCTACTTCCTTGGCCGTGTACACCGGGTTCCGCTGGGGCAGGAGCAGCATGGCCGTGCCCAGCCGCACCGTGGTGGTGCAGGCGGCCAGGTAGGACAGCGTGGTGAGCGGTTCCAGCAGGCCCGACCCGTCGGGCATGGGGATGTGGCCGTCCGGCGAGTACGGGTACTCGGACCGGTAGCGGTCGAAGAGGACCGCGTGCTCGCCGACCCAGATCCGGTGGACGCCCCGGGCCTCGGCCTCGGCGCCCAGCGCGCCCAGGAGGTCGGGGGTGGCCAGGGGGCTGGCCGTGGGCGTCCAGAGGTCGAGGTGCATGGCGTCGTTCCCCGTTACGAGCCCGCCGCCGGCTCGGTCCCCGCCGGCCCCGTGCCAGCCCCCGCCCCGCTGCCAGTGCCAGATCCCCCCGCCCCCACCAGGCCGTGGAGCAGGAGCTCGCAGATCTCGTCGGCCGCCCGGTCGACGGGCAGCGGGGCCGGGTCGCCGGCCCGGATCGACAGGGCGCCGAAGATCTGCTGGCCGATGAGGGCGGCGCCCCGGGCTGGGTCGATCGGCCGGAAGTGCCCGCCAGCCACCCCCTGGGCCACCAGGTCCTCCAGGATGCGGGCCATGTCCAGGCCGATAAGGAGCAGCTCGGCGTCGACCGCCGCCGCGCCCGGCTGGGCACCGGTGGCCTGCGTGGCCACGGCCAGGCGGAAGAAGGCCGGGTGCTCGTCGATCCGTTCCAGCAGCCCCCGCACCACCGCTCGCAAACGTCCCCCCGGGTCGGCCTCCCCCTCCCACGTCCCCACGATGGCGTCCTGCAGCTGCTGGTACATCTGCTGCAGGCAGGCCCGCAACAGCTCGTCCCGGCTGGCGAAGTAGACGTAGACGGTGGAGCGGGCCACGCCGGCCTCGGCGGCGATCTCGTCCATCGGCACCTCGGTGGTGCCCCGCTCCCCGAAGAGCTGGCGGGCCACCTCGATGATCTGGTCCCGCCGGAAGTCGCGGATGACCTCCCGGAGCTGGTCGGGCGAGCGGCGGGCCACGGCAGGGTCAGGGTCGGGTCGGGGCCGGGATCGAAGGCCGGGCCAGGGCCAGGGCCAAGGTCGGGGCCAGGGCCAGGGTCGGAGGCCGCACCGGGCCGGCCCTCAGGCACCCACCGGCGCCGACGGCGTGAAGGCCACGGGCAGGTGCTTGACGCCGTTGATGAACTGGGACTGGAGGCGCTGGACCTCGCCGGCCTGGTGGAGGTCGGGCAGCCGGTCCAGCAGGTGCTCGTACATGACTGCGATCTCCATGCGGGCCAGGTTGGCGCCCAGGCAGAAGTGCGGCCCCCCGCCCCCGAAGGCGATGTGCGGGTTCGGGTCCCGGCCGACGTCGAGCACGTCGGGGTGGTCGAACACGTCCTCGTCCCGGTTGGCCGAGGCGTGGAAGAAGACGATCTTGTCGTTCTCGGCGACGGGTACGCCCCGCAGCTCCAGCGCACAGGTGGCCGTGCGCCGAAAGTTCATCACCGGGGTGACGAACCGCAGCATCTCCTCGACGGCGGTGGGGAGCAACGAGCGGTCGTCGAGCAGCCGGCGCCACTGGTCGGGGTGCTGGAAGAAGGCGTGCATCGCCCCGGACATGAGGTTCCGGGTGGTCTCGTTGCCGGCCACGGTGAGCAGGAGGAAGAACAGCTCCAGCTCCATGTCCGAGAGCCGCTCCCCGTCGATCTCGACCTGGGTGAGGGCGCTCATGAGGTCGCCCCTGGGGTCGACCCGCTTCTTGGCGAAGAGCTCGCTGGCGTAGCCGTAGAGCTCGACCGCCGCCGTCATGGCGTCCTCCTCGGTGATGCCGTACTCGGGATCCTCGTTGCCCACCATCCGGTTGGACCAGTTGAACATGGCGTGGCGGTCGTCCTGGGGCACGCCCAGCAGCTCGGCGATGACCTGCAGCGGCAGCTCGGCCGAGACCTCGGTCACGAAGTCGGCCTCGCCCCGCTCGCACACGGCGTCGATGATGCGGTCGGCGGTGCGGTGGATGCGCTCCTCCAGGTCGCGCACCATCCGCGGGGTGAACCCCTTGTTCACCAGCCGGCGGTAGCGGGTGTGGAGCGGCGGGTCCATGTTGACCATCATCAGCCGTTGCTGCTCGATGTCCTCGTCCTTCAGCTCGAAGGGCATGCTGCCCCGGCGGTGCGAGGAGAACCGCTCCACGTCGCGGTTGACGGTGACGCAGTCGTCGTACTTGGTGACCGCCCAGAACCCGGGCCCGTTGGCTTCCTCCTGCCAGTGCACCGGGTCGTGGCGCCGGAGCTCGGCCAGGTACTGGTGGGGCACCCCGGGCACGTAGGTCCTCGAGTCGGAGAGATCGACCGGTGCGGTGTCGAGGGTCGTGTCGGTCACGTCGGACGCCTCCTCCAGTGGATCGGACATGGTGTCCGATATGTCAGATGTTACGTCTGAGGCGGCGTGCCGTCAACGGCCCTGCGGCACCCGGCCCCGCCGGTCAGCGGCCCACCGGTTGGTGGCGAACAAACGTTTGCCATGAGCCCAGCCGCCTTGTACGATTTCGGACCATGGTGAAGACGATGGTTGGCTACCCAGAAGAGCCAAGCCGCAAGGCGACGATTGTGGCTGGCCTGATTGTCGGCGGCGTCGGTGTGTACGCCGTCCGTAGAAACCGAGATGCCGTTGTTCGTGCTGCAGTAACCGTCGGGGTACCTGTAGCGTCTCGGATGTTGGCGATCTACCTGACTCGATTGGGCTTGGTCTAGCTCGGCCGTAGCCAGGTTCGAGTATAATGGAAGTGTTGTCCGTATACTAAGATACGCCAGAAAGGAGATTGGGATATGGCATCTGCGTATGACGTAGCCAAATACATTCTCCGTCAACGCGGTTCTATGGATACCTGGAAGCTTCAGAAGCTCGTGTACTACTCAGTCGCGTGGCACAAGGTCTGGGAAGAAAAGGATCTCTTCACTGAAAGAGTTGAGGCATGGGCTAACGGTCCCGTTGTTCCCGAACTCTATCGTAGTCACCGAGGAAATTTTCAGGTACATGAGAATGAGTTGGCTCGGGGAGCAGTTTCCAATCTAAAGAAGTCTGAGTGCGGTTCGATTGACGTTGTTCTTGAGCACTACGGTCAGTATACGGGTTGGCAGTTGAGGGAGCTGACGCATCGCGAACCTCCGTGGCGCGACGCGCGTAGGGGCCTCCCTCCTGGTGCGCCCAGCAACAATGTGATAACGACCGACGCTATGGCTGCCTACTACGGGTCGCTGTAGCGAGCGGAATGGCAAATGGACCGGAGGGGCGAGCGTAAGAAGCGCATCAGAGGCACGCGGGCCTCACGACACGCGACCAAGCGCGTTACGGAAGAACCGGGCATTACGACCCCGTCCCAAGATCGCCTTGTATGGAGGTTTGGGCGACTGGACCACGATGGTGATTTTGGTTGGCATACGTTGGAACTGTGCGATGTAAAGGGACTTGAGAGGGAGATCACTTCCTTCCAGGAAATCCCAATTCAAGAACTACTTCGACTGGATTGGCTCAAGTTCATTCCCGCCAAAGATATGACTATGGATGGCCGGAATCGGCTGGTCGAAATTTCGTCCGAAGGATCAGACGATGAGGGTCTCTGGCAGCTCCACCTACATCGTGATAAGTGGAGAGTTTGGGGATATTTTGACGACCCGGAGTTCTCGTTCCTCTGGTGGGATAAGCATCACGCGGTAGCAACGGGTGCTTCACGTCGCACCCGCAAGCGCCGTTAGCGATTTTCGGGTCGGCGAGTGTTCCCAGGTGGCCCGGCCGGCGGCGAGGTCTGGACGCGGCGGCTGGCGGCGTCAGCGGTCGTCGGTGCGCCCGTCCCGGCCGCCCATGTGCCAGCCCCCGCAGAAGGTGCACCGATAGACGCCGAGCTCGGTACCGGACTCCCGGGACCGCTCCTCGGCGACGCTGGCCGCCTCGGCCTGCGTGCGGTAGCGGACCTTGGGCTGGCCGTCGTGGCGCCAGTGGGACCCGTCCAGCGAGAACGGTCGGTGGGGCTCCCGGCGGCCGGCCATGGTCCCCAGTCTGCCCGCCCGCCCGGAGGCACGGGTAATTCGGCGTTTCCGCCGCAGCACGGGACGCCGCCCGCCGCCCCGCCGGGGCGTGCTCAGCTCGGGTGGGCGGCGGCCTCCAGATGCCCGGCCAGCTCGGACAGCGAGGTCCGGGCGTTCAGCCCGCTGGTGGACGGCATCACGTAGGCCGGCACCCCGCCGCCCTCGCCGCTCCCGGCCGCGTGGCCCAGCCCGCCCGGCTGCCAGCCGGCGACGGCCCGGCGGTCCACGGCGGCCCGCCAGCCCTCCAACCCCACGAAGCAGACGGCCGCCGGCCGCAGCCAGGCGGCTAGCCGCGCCACCCGGGCCAGCCCGTCCCGGTACTCGTCGGGGCGGAGCTCGCTGGCCCGGGGGGTGGCCCGCTTCACCAGGTCGGTCATCCCCACCCGGTCCACGGCCAGCGCCCGCCAGGGATCGGCCGGCCGGCCCACCACCCCGGCCGCCACCGCCGCCCTCCAGAACCGGTTGGACCGGCCGGCGTAGCCGTAGCCGGCGTCGGCCGCCACCAGGCTGGGGTTCAGCCCGCACACGAGCAGCCTCGAGCCGGGCGCCACAAAGTCGGGCAGGGTGCGGCCCCGCCGGGCGCCGACCCAGAGCGTCACCTCCGGCCCGTCGGCCACCGGCTCCACCGCCACGTCGACGAAGCCGGCGCCAGTCAGCACCTCGGCCAGGTGGGCCGGATCCCAGCCGTAGAAGGCCCGACCGGGGAGGTCGTCCCGGGAGGTGAAGTCCTGGCCGCCGACGAGCGAGGCCACCAGCGGGGCGCCGGGGGCCAGGGCGTGGTGCAGGTGGGCCAGGGCCAGCGGGAGCCGGCCGGCGGGGACGTGCAGGTAGGCGTTCCGGCCCCAGGCCCCGCCGACCGACCGGCGGGCGAAAGGCAGGGCCTCCAGGTCGCCCCGTACGCAGTGCTCGCCGCCCCGGGCCAGGGCCAGCATGGCGGCGGCGGCGTCCAACCCCACCACGGCGTGGCCACCCGCCGCCAGGTCGCCGGCGTAGCCGCCGGGGCCGCACCCGAGGTCGGCCACCGGGAG
>JASHWO010000211.1 GCA_030044045.1 Acidimicrobiales bacterium | reverse complement strand
CGGCGGCCCGCAGCGCGACCGGCGGCGGCAGGGAGACGGCCTCGGCCAGCGCGGCGACGCCGCACAGGCGGCGCTCCAGATCCTCGTCACCGGTCATCTCGCCGCCTCCTCTCCCAGCAGCGCCGCCAGCCGCTCCCGGCCCCTGGACAGGCGGGCCTTCACCGTCCCGGAGGGGACGTGCAACTGGGTGGCGATCTCGTCGACGCTCAGCCCGACCAGGTGGTGAAGCACCAACGCCTCGCGTTGCCCGGCGGGCAGGCGGCGCAGGGCCTCGACCAGCACCATCCCGTCGGGGGTGGTCTCCCCGACCGGCGGCTGCGGCCCGTGCCGGCCCCAGGCGCGCACCGCGTTGAGCGCGCGGTGCCACCGGTTCACCGCCAGCCGCCACGCCACCTGACGCACCCAGGCGGCCGGGTCCCCGTAGGTGGCGAGGCGGGGCCACCGCTGCCAGGCCCGCAGGTAGGCCTCCTGGAGGCAGTCCTGGGCCTCGCCCATGTCGCCACACATGGCGTAGAGCTGCCCGAGAAGCGTGCGGCTGGTGGCGGCGTAGAAGGCGTCGAACCCCGCGTCGGTGTCCTCCAGGTACACCGAGCCGCCCTCGCTCGCCGCAACCTCCACGCCTGTAACACCGCCGGGGCCTGGTTCGGGTTGCATGGGATGGGGACATTCTCCCGCCACGCCGACCGGAGCCGGAGCCGACTCGGGTGGCCGCTAGGCTCGCCGGTTCGGGACAGAAGGGAGGCGAGGACGTGCCACCGCCGGGCAGGGGCATGGGGATGGGCGGTGGTGGCTGGGGTGGCATGCGCTCGTTCCGCCAGGACCGCTCGGTGCTCCAGCACCGGGTGAAGAAGGGCACCACCCGCCGCATCCTCCACTTCGCCGTCCCCTACCGCCGTATCCTCTCGGTCTTCGTCCCGGTGGTGATCCTGGAGGCGGCGGCCGGCGCGGTGAACCCGCTCATCCTGCGGGCCATCATCGACGACGGCATCCTGCGCCACCGGGCCGACGTGGTGGTCGAGCTGGCCCTGGTGGCCGCCGGCCTGGCCCTGGTCAGTGCCGTGCTGTCCCTCTACACACGGCGCATCTCGGCGGTGATCGGCGAGGGGCTCATCGTCGACATGCGGTCGAAGGTGTTCCGGCACGTCCAGCGGATGCCGCTGGCCTTCTTCACCCGCACCCAGACCGGCGCCCTGGTCTCCCGCCTGAACAACGACGTGATCGGAGCCCAGCAGGCCTTCACCACACTGCTGTCCAACGTGGTCGGCAACATGATCACCGTGGTGATCGTCCTGGTGGCCATGTTCTTCCTGAGCTGGCAGATCACCCTGGTGGCCCTGGTGCTGCTCCCCTGCTTCCTCGTCCCGGCCCGCATGGTCGGCCGCCGGCTGGGGGCCATGACCCGCGAGGCGTACGACCTGAACGCCGAGATGAACATGGTGATGAACGAGCGGTTCAACGTCTCGGGGGCCATGCTGGTCAAGCTCTACGGGCGCCCCCAGGTCGAGGCGGAGCACTTCGACGAGAAGGCGGCCCGGGTGCGGGACATCGGGGTCGACCAGGCGTTGTACGCCCGGCTGTTCATGGTGGCCCTCACCCTGACCGCCGCCCTGGCCACCGCCTTTGCCTACGGGTACGGCGGCGCCAGGGCGGCCGACGGCACGCTGGCGGTAGGGACGGTGGTGGCCCTGACCGCCTACCTGGCCCGCCTGTACGCGCCGCTCACCCAGCTCTCCAACGTCAACCTGGACGTCATGACCACCCTGGTCTCCTTCGAACGGATCTTCGAGGTGCTCGACCTGGTGCCCATGCTGCGGGAGGACCCCGACGCCGTGCCCGTCCCCCGGGGGCCGGCCACCGTCGAGCTGGACCACGTCGACTTCTCCTACCCCTCGGCCGAGGACGTGTCGCTGGCCTCGCTGGAGGCAGTGGCCGTGCTGGAGTCGGCGCCCCGGGCCGAGGTGCTCCACGACGTCGGCTTCCGGGTGGAGCCCGGCCAGATGGTGGCCCTGGTCGGCCCGTCCGGCGCCGGCAAGACCACCGTCTCCAACCTGGTCCCCCGCCTCTACGACGCCACCGCCGGTGCCGTCCGCATCAACGGGGTGGACGTACGCCACGCCACGGCGGCCTCGTTGCGGGACAGCGTGGGGGTGGTGACCCAGGACCCGCACCTGTTCCACGACACCCTCCGGGCCAACCTGCTCTACGCCCGGCCCGAGGCCACCGACGGGGAACTGTTGCGGGCGCTGGAGCTGGCCCAGGTGCTCCCCCTGGTGGCCGCCCTCCCCGACGGGCTGGACACGGTGGTGGGCGAACGCGGCTACCGGCTCTCCGGCGGGGAGAAGCAGCGGGTGGCCCTGGCCCGCCTCATCCTGAAGGCCCCCGACGTGGTGGTGCTGGACGAGGCCACCGCCCACCTCGACTCGGAGTCGGAGGCGGCGGTGCAGGAGGCCCTGCGCCAGACCCTGGCCGGCCGCACCTCGCTGGTGATCGCCCACCGGCTGTCCACGGTGCGGGAGGCCGACCAGCTCCTGGTGGTGGACGGCGGGCGCATCGTCGAGCGGGGCACCCACCGCGAGCTACTGGCCGCCGGCGGCCTCTACGCCGAGCTCTACCGCACCCAGTTCGCCGACCAGGCTGCCGACCAGGACAGGGTGGCCGCTCCCGAGCCGTGAGGGAAGCCGCCGCCCGCGCTACGCCACGCCGTCGCGGGCGCCATCGCCGGTGCCAGGCCCGCCGCCGGTAGCGGCAGCCCGTAGCCTGGGGCGCCATGGTCGGCCCTACCCCTGCTCTGCATGGCGACCCCCATGCCGGGCGGCGTGCCGGGCCGGGGGCGGGACCGGGCCGCTTCGGGTCGCGCACTCGGCGGCCAACGGCCGCGCCGGTAGCGGCCGACCGGGCGGTGGCCGGTGGCTGACGACGCGCCCACCGGCGAGATCCCGGCCGTCCCGGGCGGGGTGCCGGCGGGGCCCGTGACCGATCCCCCGACCGAGGTGCTCGGTGGGCTGCCGACCGAGATCCTGACCGGGCCGCCTACCGAAGTGCTCGACGCGCCGCCGGCCGAGATCCGGCCCGGTCCACCGACCGGGCCGGTGCCGGTGGTGCCGCCGGAGCCGGAGGCGCCGCCGGTGACCGTGGTGGGGCTGGCCGACGACCGCCTCGACCTGCTCTCCCCCGAGGCCCGGCGAGCCCTGGCCGAGGCCGAGGTGGTGGTGGGCGGGCGGCGCCAGCTCTGGCTCTGGCAGTCGTGGTCCGGCCGGCCCACGGTCGGCCCGGGCGGGTCGGCGCCCGAGACCATCGAGGTGCAGGCCGACCTCGACGCGCTGGCCCGCACCGTCCGCCAGCGGGCCACCGAGGCCGCTCGCCGGGTGTGCGTGCTGGCCTCCGGCGACCCGGGGTTCTTCGGCATCGTCCGGGCCCTGGTGCGGATGGTCGACCGCCGGGCGTTGCGGGTGATCCCGGCGCCGTCGCCGGTGTCGCTGGCCTTCGCCCGGCTCGGCCTCCCCTGGGACGACGCCCTGGTGCTCTCGGTCGACGGCCGCCCGCTGGCCGACGCCGCCGGGGTACTGCGCACCGCGCCGAAAGCGGCCGTGCTGACCTCGCCCGAAGCCCCGCCGGAGGCGGTGGGCCGGGCACTGCTGGAGGCCGGGGCCAGCATGGACCTGGCAGCCGTCTGTACCCACCTCGGCTCGGCCGAGGAGCGGGTGGTCGAGCTCTCTCTGGGTGAGCTGGCTGCCGGGACGTTCGACCCGCGGTCGGTGGTGGTGCTCCTCGGGCCGGGGAGCCTGCCCCTGGTGGGTTGGGGCCCAGGCGGGCCGGCCGGGGACGGGGACGGGGACGGCACCGGCGGGACGGCGGCCGAGGTGCTGGCCTGGGGCCTGCCCGACTCGGCTTTCGCCCACCGCCAGGGCGCCATCACCAAGGCCGAGGTCCGCTCGGTGGTGCTGGGCAAGCTGGCCCTGCCGGCGGCCGGGGTGCTGTGGGACGTGGGGGCAGGCAGCGGCAGCGTGGCCGTGGAGTGCGCCCTGCTCCGGCCCGGGCTCACCGTGCTGGCTGTCGAGGAGTCGCCCGAGGAGGCAGCCCGCATCTCGGCCAACGCCCTGGCCCTGGGGGCGGGCGTGCACGTGGTCAACGGCCGCGCCCCCGCCGCCTTCGACGGCCTGCCCACGCCGGACCGGGTCTTCGTCGGAGGGGGCGGCCTGCCGGTGCTCGACGCCGCCCTGGGGCTCCTGCGTCCGGGCGGCCGGGTGGTGACCACCTTCGCCGCGCTGGACCGGGCGTCGGCGGCAGCCGACCGGTTGGGCAACCTGGTCCAGGTGGGGGTGGCACGGGGCCAGCGCCTGCCCGACGGCGGGTGGCGGCTGGCCGCCCGGAACCCGGTCTTCGTGGCCTGGGGCCCCGGCGACAGCAGCCCCGAAGAGCCGGAGCCCGGGGCCGGCGAGGATCCCTGACTCCCGGGGCCGACCGGGAGCCGGACCCGGTCGCCTGGTCAGGCGGCGGGCCGGCCACCCCCCGTCAGCCGGGCCATGCCGGCGTCCCGGTACCATCGACCCGTGAGCACCGCACCGGGTAGCGACGACAGCGACGGGGGCGGCGGCGGCACCGGCCGGTCGGCCTGGCAGCACCAGTACGACCGCGCCCCGAAGCGGGAGGTGCCGTTCCGGACCCTGTCGGGGATCCCGGTCGACCCGGTCTACGGCCCCGAAGGCGCCGAGCTGCCCGGCCAGTGGCCGTACACCCGGGGGCCCTACGCCTCCATGTACCGCTCCCGGCTGTGGACCATGCGCCAGTTCGCCGGCTTCGGCACCGCCGAGGACACCAACCGCCGGTTCAAGGAGCTGCTGGCCGCCGGGGGCAACGGCCTGTCCACCGCCTTCGACATGCCCACCCTGCTCGGCCGGGACTCCGACGACCCGCTGGCCAAGGGCGAGGTGGGCCGGGCCGGGGTGGCGGTGGACACCCTGGCCGACATGGAAGCGCTGTTCGCCGGCATCGACCTGGGCACGGTCAGCACCTCCATGACCGTCAACTCCCCCGCCGCCGTGCTCATGGCCATGTACGTCGGGGTGGCCGACCGCACCGGCGTGGACCGCCGCTCGCTGTCGGGCACCATCCAGAACGACATCTTGAAGGAGTACCAGGCCCAGAAGGAGTACGTGTTCCCGCCCCGGCCCAGCGTCCGGCTGGTCACCGACCTGGTTCGCTTCGCCACCGCCGAGCTCCCCCGCTGGCACCCGGTCTCGGTCTCCGGCTACCACATCCGCGAGGCCGGCTCAACGGCGGCCCAGGAGCTGGCCTTCACCCTGGCCAACGGCTTCGCCTACGTGGAGGCGGCCACCGCCGCCGGCCTGGCGGTGGACGAGTTCGCCCCCCGGCTCAGCTTCTTCTTCAACGCCCACATCGACTTCTTCGAGGAGATCGCCAAGTACCGGGCGGCCCGCCGCATCTGGGCCCGCTGGCTGCGCGACCGCTACGGGGCCACCGACGGGCGGTCCACCCAGCTCCGCTTCCATACCCAGACCGCCGGGGTGTCCCTCACCGCCCAGCAACCGGAGGTCAACCTGGCCCGGGTGGCCGTCGAGGCGCTGGCCGGGGTCCTGGGCGGCACCCAGAGCCTGCACACCGACGCCTTCGACGAGGCCCTGGCCCTGCCCACCGAGAAGGCGGCCCGCCTGGCCCTGCGCACCCAGCAGGTGATCGCCGAGGAGACGGGGGTGACTCACGTGGCCGACCCCCTCGGCGGGTCGTGGTACGTCGAGTGGCTCACCGACGAGCTGGAGCGCCAGGCCGAGGCGGTATTCGCCCACCTGGAGGCGGCCGGCGGGGGTTCCCTGCTGGAGGGGGTGCTGGCCGAGATCGACGGCGGTTGGTTCTGCGCCGAGATCGCCGACGCCGCCTACCGCTTCCAGTCCGACCTGGCCGCCCGGCGGTGGATCCAGGTCGGGGTGAACGGCTACACCGAGGGCGGCGGCAAGGAGAAGGAGGGCGAGGTGCCCACCCTCTCCGTGGACCCGGCGGTCGAGGACCGCCAGCTCGCCGACCTGGCGGCGGTGAAACAGCACCGGGACGCCGACGCCGTGCGCCGCTGCCTGGCCAGGATCCGGGCCGACGCCGCCGACCCCACCGTGAACCTGCTGCCTGCCCTGGTCGAGGCGGCCGCCGCCCACGTCACCGTGGGCGAGTCGATGCGCGCCATGGCCGAGGTGTTCGGCACCTGGTTCGAACGACCACTGGCATGAGCGGCCGGCGGCGCTGGTGAGCGGCCGGGCGGGCCCATGACCGGCGACGGGCGGGCGGCGGCGGCGACGGCGACGGCGACGGCGGCCCAGGCCGGTAGCAGACAGCCGGTGGTGTCGTGACCGGCGGGCCCGGCGACGACCGGCCACTGCGGGTGCTCCTGGCCAAGGTGGGGCTGGACGGGCACGACCGGGGGCTCCGGGTGGTGGCCCGCATCCTGCGCGACGGCGGGTGCGAGGTGGTCTA
>JASHWO010000210.1 GCA_030044045.1 Acidimicrobiales bacterium | reverse complement strand
CGCCGGTCAGGAGGCCCGCTCGCCCTCGGGCGCCCCGACCAGATCCCGCCAGCCCCCGGCCGCCCGTCGCTCGGCCACCGCCGGCGGGGCCAGGCGGAGCCACGACTCGGGGACCGCGTCCACCAGCGCCCGCTGCACGTCGTAGTCGTGAGCAGCGCCCCGGAAGGCCCGCCGCCGGGCCTCCACCAGCTCGGTCGGGGCGGGGTTGGGGTCCCCGCCGCTGGAGGAGCCCGCCATCGGGGAAGCCCACAGTGGAGGCCCGGGCGGGCTGGCAGACACGGTCGGTGCCTCGCCGAGGAAGCCCCAGAGTGTCAGGGACACCGTCACGTCGTAGACGCTCGGCGCCCGGCCGAAGAGCGCCGCCCGCCGGCTGGCCAGTAGGGCACAACCCACCAGGACGTCGTGGGTCGACTCGCCCTCGGCCAGGTGGATCTGGTCGGCGAACCGCCGGGCCAGGCGCAGCGCGTAGCCCTGGTCCGGGCCGGGCGTGCCCATGCCCCGTCCCGCCGGCCGGGCCGGCACCCGGATCTCCGCCGGCCGCCGCGGCGACCAGGCCTCCGGCACGTGTAGTCGCCGGGCCGGGCGCACCTGGTCGGCCTCGGCGATCGGGACGAAGCTCGGCTGGGTCATGGGCCGGGAGGATACTCGGCTATCGGGCCCGCCTGGGCGCCCCAACCCAGGCTCCTCCGCTACGTGGGGCCCCTGCCCCACGCCGGCCGTGGGCTATCGGGCCCGCCTGGGCGCCCCAACCCAGGCTCCTCCGCTACGTGGGGCCCCTGCCCCACGCCGGCCGTGGGCTATCGGGCCCGCCTGGGCGCTCACCCCCCGGTGCGGAGCAGGGCGTAGACGATCGAGTCGTACAGGGCCTGCCAGCTCGCCTCGATGATGTTCTCCGACACCCCGATGGTGGTCCAGGTACGCTCGCCGTCGGACGTGTCCACCAGTACCCGGGTCACGGCGCCGGTCCCCCGGCCGGTGTCGAGCACCCGCACCCGGTAGTCGGTGAGGTGCACCCCGGCCAGCCCCGGGAAGTGGGGCCCGATGGCCTGGCGCAGGGCGGCGTCGAGGGCGTTGACCGGGCCGTTGCCCTCGGCCGTGGCCACCACCCGGCTCGCCCCCACGTGCACCTTGACCGTGGCCTCCGTAGTAGCTGGCCCGGATGGGGCCCCAACCCCACCCTCCTCCGAGGTGCGGGGCCCCTGCCCCGCGCCGGCCGTGCGGTCCAGGCCGGACTGCTGGGCGCCGCCGCGGTGGTCGGTGATGACCCGGTACGACTCGACCTCGAAGTAGCGGGGCTCCCACCCTCCGGCCCGGCGCAGCAGCAGTTCCAGGGAGCCGTCGGCCACCTCGAAGTGGTAGCCCTGGTGCTCCAGCTGCTTCAGCTCGTCGAGCACCCGCCCCACCACCTCGCCGTCGAGATCCAGGCCGAGCTCGGCCGCCTTCATGGCCAGGGTGGAGCGGCCGGCCATCTCGGAGACCACCACCCGGGTCCCGTTGCCCACCAGGTCCGGCGGGACGTGCTCGTAGAGGTCCCGCCGGCGGGCCACGGCGCTGGCGTGGAGGCCGCCCTTGTGGGCGAACACCGACGCGCCGACGTAGGGCTGCTGGGGGTTCGGGGCGATGTTGACCAGCTCGGCGATGTGGTGGGCCACCGGGGCCAGCCGCTCCAGCCGGTCGGGCGGGATGGTGCGCACCCGCAGCTTCAGCGACAGGTCGGGGATGGCCGCCGACAGGTCGGCGTTGCCGGCCCGCTCGCCGTAGCCGTTCACGCAACCCTGCACCTGGGTCACCCCGGCCTGTACGGCCACCAGCGAGTTGGCCACGGCGCAGCCGGCGTCGTTGTGGCAGTGGATGCCGAGCTGGGCGCTGGTCCGCTCCCGCACCCCGGCCACGGCCTCGCCCACCTGGTCGGGCAGGGAGCCGCCGTTGGTGTCGCACAGCACCAGTGCCTCCGCCCCGGCGGCCTCGGCTGCCCCCAGCACCCGCAGGGCGAAGTCCGGGCTCGTGCGGTAGCCGTCGAAGAAGTGCTCGGCGTCGAGGAAGACCCGCTGGCCGTGGGCCCGCAGCCAGGCCACCGAGTCGGCCACCATGGCCACCCCCTCCTCCAGTGTGGTGCGCAGGGCGTCGGTGACGTGGCGGTCCCAGCTCTTGGCCACGATGCACACCGCCGGCGTGCCGGCGTCGACCAGCTTGCCCAGCACGGCGTCCTGGTCCGCCCGCACCCCGGCCCGCCGGGTCGACCCGAAGGCCACCAGCGTGGCGGTGGTGAGCCGGAGCTCGGCCGGCGCCCGCCGGAAGAACTCGTCGTCCTTCGGGTTGGCGCCGGGCCAGCCGCCCTCGATGTAGGCCACGCCCAGGTGGTCGAGCTGCTCGGCCACCCGCAGCTTGTCGTCGACGGTGAGGGACAACCCCTCCTGCTGGCTGCCGTCACGCAGCGTGGTGTCGAAGATGTCGACCGCCTCGGGCAGCTCGGGCAGCCGGTAGTCGTGGGCGCCGGCGGCGTGCCCGTGCCCGGCATGGGCCGGCGCGTGCCCGTACGCCCGCGGGCCGGAGGCCGCCGCGCCGGGGTCCGGCACCTCGGGCTCGGGATGCCTACTCGACATGGTCCAGCCAGTCCTTGTACCGGTCGACCTCGCCCCGCACCAGGGCGAAGTAGGTCTGCTGGATCTCGGTGGTGATGGGGCCCGGCTGGCCGACGCCCACCGGCCGGTCATCCACCGAGCGGATGGGGACCACCTCGGCGGCGGTGCCGGTCAGGAAGGCCTCGTCGGCCAGGTAGAGGTCGGTGCGGATGAGCGCCTCGTGGCGGACCTCGAGGCCCATGTCCCGGGCGATGGTCTCCACCGTGTCCTGGGTGATGCCATCCAGTGCCCCGGCGTCGGAGGTCGGGGGGGTGAGCAGCACCCCGTCGCGCACCACGAAGATGTTCTCGCCGGTGCACTCGCTCACCCGTCCGTCCGAAGTGAGCAGGATGGCCTCGTCGTAGCCGGCCTTCAGCGCCTCTACCTTGGCCAGGGACGAGTTCACGTACATGCCGGTGCCCTTGGCCGCCGTGGGCACGGCGTTCGGGTCGTGGCGGCGCCAGGAGCTGATCTTGACCGACACCCCGTTGGCCACGCCCTCGTCGCCCAGGTACGTCCCCCAGGGCCAGGCGGCCACGGCCACGTTCACCGGGCAGGGCAGCGGGTTCAGCCCCATCTCCCCGTAGCCGAGGAACACGATGGGGCGCAGGTAGCAGCCGTCGGTCAGGCCGTTCACCCGCACCACCTGGCGGCAGGCCTCCACGATGTCCTGCTCGGTGAAGGGCACGTCGATCATGAAGACGGCCGCTGAGGCGAACAGCCGACGCACGTGGTCGCGCAGGCGGAAGATGGCCGGGCCACGCGAGGTCGGGTAGGCCCGCACGCCCTCGAACACGCCCGACCCGTAGTGCATGGTGTGGGTCAGGACGTGCACCTGGGCGTCGGCCCAGTCGACGAGCTCGCCGTCCATCCAGATCTTGGCGGTGGGGGTGATGGGCACGGGTCTAGAGCCTTTCTGCGATGGCGTCGCCGATGGCGGCGGTGGACAGGGCTGGGCTGCCGGCCGGCGGGGCGCCGGTGCCGGTGCCGGTGCCGGTGCCGGACCGGTCGCCGTCCCGGTACCGGTCGTCGACGTAGCGGCCGATGGCCTTGTGGACGCGGGCGGCGGCGTCCCCGTCGCCCAGGAAGTCGAGCATGAGAGCGGCCGAGTGGACGGCGGCCAGTGGGTTGGCCACTCCCTGGCCGGCGATGTCGTGGGCCGCCCCGTGCACCGGCTCGAAGAGCGAGGGCCCGGTCCGGGCCGGGTTCAGGTTCGCCGAGGCGGCGAAGCCGATCCCCCCGCTGACCGCGCCAGCCAGGTCGGTGAGGATGTCCCCGAAGAGGTTGTCGGTGACCACCACGTCGTAACGGGCCGGCTGCTCCACCAAGTAGATGCAGGCAGCGTCGACGTGGTTGTAGTCGCGGGCCACGTCGGGGTAGTCGGCCGCCACCTCGTCCACCGTGCGCTGCCAGAGGTCACCGGCGAAGGTGAGCACGTTGGTCTTGTGGACCAGGGTGAGCTTGCCGGCCTTCCGCCGGTGGGCCAGGTCGAAGGCGTAGCGCACGCAACGTTCGACCCCCATCCGGGTGTTGACCGAGCCCTGGGTGGCCACCTCGTGGGGAGTGCCCTTGCGCAGGAAGCCCCCCTCGCCGGCGTAGGCCCCCTCGGTGTTCTCCCGGATCACCACGAAGTCCGCCCCCTCGGCGATGGAGCCAGGCACGCCGCGGAAGGGCCGCTGGTTCACGTAGAGGTCGAGCTCGAAGCGCAGGCGGAGCAACAGGCCCCGCTCCAGGGTCCCCGGCGGCACCGTGGTGTCGCCCACCGGGGGGCCGACCGCGCCGAGCAGGATGGCGTCGAACCCCCGCAGCTCGTCCAGCACCGGGTCGGGCAGCACCTCCCCGGTGCGCACGTACCGGTCGGCACCGAGGTCGTAGTCGGTGGTGTCGAGACGAGCCCCGGCGGCGGCGGCCACCTTCAGGGCCTCGCGCAGCACCTCGGGGCCGATGCCGTCGCCCCCGATGACCGCCACCCGGTGGCTGTCCCTGCTGGTCTCGCTGGTGCTCACTGCGTCGTGCTCCTACTGCGCTCGGTCTCCCGGTCGGTCGGTGCCCGGCCTCCCGGTCGGTCTGTTCAGTGCCCCGGAAATGAAAAACCGCCCACGGAGTGGACGGTCGAGGAGGCACGCACCGGTCGGTGCGCGCCTACGGAATAATCGCTACGGGGCTGGTGGTGCTGGTCATTGGAGCCACAGTCTCCCGTACCGCCGGCCCGCCGTCAACCGTCCCTGCCAGCCGGTAGCCTCGTACGTGTGACCGACGCATCGAGCAACTCGGCCGCCCCCACCCGGCTCACCCGGGAGACCTACGACCGCCTGCAGGCGGAGCTGGAGGATCTGACCACCCGGGGGCGGGTGGAGATCGCCCAGGCCATCGAGGCGGCGCGGGCCCTCGGCGACCTGTCGGAGAACGGCGACTACCACGCGGCCAAGGACAGCCAGGGGAAGATGGAGTCCCGCATCCGCCAGCTCCAGGCCCTGCTCAAGACGGCCCAGGTGGTGGAGACGACCGGCGGCGGCGACGGCACGGTCGACCACGGGGTGGTGGTCACCCTGCGCTACGAGGGCGACGACGAGGACGACACCCAGGACTTCTTCGTCGGCTCGATCGAGGAGCGGCGGGGTGACATGCCGGTGGTGTCGCCCAGCGCCCCGCTGGGCCGGGCCCTCATCGGCCACGCCGCCGGCGACACGGTGGAGTACGAGGCCCCCGGCGGCACCCTCCGGGTGGCCATCGTGAAGGTGGGGGCGTGACCGTCGGGGCCGGGGCCGGGGCCGGGGCCGGGCGGGCGGTGGCCGGGGCCGGGCGGGCCGGCGCCCCGCGCACCCTGGTGGACAAGGTCTGGGACGCCCACGTGGTCCACCGGGCCGAGGGCGAGCCGGACCTCCTCTTCGTCGACCTCCATCTGGTCCACGAGGTCACCTCCCCCCAGGCCTTCGACGGGCTGCGCCTGGCCGGGCGGACGGTGCGCCGGCCGGACCTCACGGTGGCTACGGCCGACCACAACGTCCCGACCACCGACGTGGACCAGCCGGTGGCCGACCCCGTCTCGGCCCGGCAGCTCGAGGTCCTGAGCGCCAACTGCGCCGAGTTCGGCATCGCCTGCTACCCCATGGGCCACCCGAACCAGGGGATCGTCCACGTCATCGGCCCCGAGCTGGGGCTGACCCAGCCCGGCATGACCATCGTCTGCGGCGACAGCCACACCTCCACCCACGGCGCCTTCGGGGCGTTGGCCTTCGGCATCGGCACCAGCGAGGTGGAGCACGTGCTGGCCACCCAGACTCTCCCCCAGCAGCGGCCGGCCACCATGGCGGTCACTGTGGAGGGTGAGCTGCCGGCCGGGGTCACGGCCAAGGACGTGGCGCTGGCCGTGATCGGCCGCATCGGCACCGGGGGCGGGATGGGCCACGTGATCGAGTACCGGGGCTCGGCCGTCCGCTCGCTCTCCATGGAGGGCCGGATGACGCTCTGCAACATGAGCATCGAGGGCGGGGCCCGGGCCGGGATGGTGGCCCCGGACGAGACCACCGTCGCCTACCTGGAGGGACGGCCCCACGCCCCGGGCGGCCCCCACACCCCCGGCAGCACAGCCTGGGAGGAGGCGGTCGCCTACTGGTCGACCCTGCCCACCGACCTCGGCGCCGCCTTCGACAAGGAGATCGAGCTGGACGCCGCCGCCCTGGTCCCCCACGTGAGCTGGGGGACCAACCCGTCCCAGGTGGCGCCCATCGACGGCTCGGTGCCCGACCCGGACGCCTTCACCGAGGCCAGCGAGCGGGAGGCGGCCGCCCGGGCCCTGGCCTACATGGGCCTGGCCGCCGGCACGCCGCTTCGCCAGGTGGCGGTGGACACGGTGTTCATCGGCTCCTGCACCAACTCCCGGATCGAGGACCTGCGGGCCGCTGCCGCCGTGCTCGACGGCCGGCACGTCCGGCGCGGGCTGCGGGCGCTGGTCGTCCCGGGCTCGCACCGGGTCAAGGCCCAGGCCGAGGCCGAGGGGCTGGACAAGGTCTTCGTGGCGGCAGGGTTCGAGTGGCGGGAGCCCGGCTGCTCGATGTGCCTGGCCATGAACCCGGACAAGCTGACCCCCGGCGAGCGCTGCGCCTCCACCTCGAACCGGAACTTCGAGGGACGCCAGGGCCGGGGGGGCCGGACGCACCTGGTGTCGCCGGCAGTGGCCGCGGCCACCGCGGTGGCCGGCCACTTCGCCAGCCCGCAGGATCTCGACCGATGACCCCCGTCACCGTGCTCACCGGCCGGGCGGTGCCGCTCGACCGGTCCGACGTGGACACCGACCAGATCATCCCCTCGGACTGGCTGAAGCGGGTGGAGCGCACCGGCTTCGGCGCCGGGCTCTTCGCCGAGTGGCGGGACGACCGCGACTTCGTGCTGAACCACCCGGAGCACGCCGGGGCCACCATCCTGGTGGCTGGGCCCAACTTCGGCACCGGGTCCTCCCGGGAGCACGCGGTGTGGGCCCTGATGGACTACGGCTTCGAGGCGGTGGTCTCCTCCCGGTTCGGCGACATCTTCCGGAACAACTGCACCAAGCAGGGGCTGGTCCCGGTCCAGGTGAGCGAGGCGGTCGCCCGGGCGCTGCTGGACGCGGTGGCCGCCGACCCGTCGCTGGAGCTGACCGTCGACGTGGCCCGGGGCACGGTGGAGGCGCCGGCCGCCGGCATCGAGGGCACCTTCCCGCTGGACGAGTTCACCCGGGAGCGGCTGCTGAACGGCTGGGACGACATCGGCCTCTCGCTGCGCCACGAGGCGGACATCACCGCCTACGAGGCCCGCCGGCCGGCTTGGCTCCCCCGCTCCTCGCCCACCCCCGCCTGACCCGGACCGGCCCTGGCGGGCCGGCCGCCCCGGTGCGCCCACACCGGTGACGGCGTGCCTGCACCGGTGACGGCGTGCCTGCACCGGTGCCGTCGCGGCCCGGTAGGCCGGCACCGGTCCAGGCTCGCGGCGAGCCCGATCAGACCGGCACGAGCCGGACCGTCCGGTCGAGGCGCCGGAGGTCGCCCGGGTCCGACGTGAGCACCGGGAAGCCCCGGCGTCGGGCGCAGCGCACCACGGTGGCGTCCACCACGTCGGTGGTGCCGGTCATCCCGAGGAGCTGGCCGGCCTCCCGGGCGCCCCGGTCGTCCAGGGGCTCGACCTGGCACCGGTCGTACTTCAGCAGCCTGGCCAGCCGGGCCTGGAACTTCCCGTCCCGCCACACCTGGGCCAGCACCCCGACGGGGACCACCATCGTCCCGCCCGCCGCCTTCGCATGCTCGATGGCCAGCATGGCCCGCCGCCTGCCCCGCTCGTAGGCGATCAGCCCACCGGCGTCCAGCACCAGGCCGGGCTGCACCTGGTCACGACGGAGATGCGGCCGGGGCATCAGCGCGGCCGGGTCAGAAACCGAGCAGGGCTTGCATCTCGGCAGTCTCCTCGGGGGTCGGTGGGCCCCCGGTCTCCTCCAGCATCTCGGCCAGCAGCGCCTCGAAGTCGTCGTCCGCCAGCTTCTGCTCCACTGCCTCCGCCACCAGCGCGCTGACGCTGGGCGCCCGCCCCTCGTCCACTGCCCGGTGGAGATCGTCGATCATCTTCTGCGACAGGCTCACGGCGATCTTCCCCTTCGGCTGGGACGTCATACCGTTCCTCATACTACCCCCCGTGAGCGCCCGGTCAAGGGGTCGTCGGGATCCGGGCCGTGGCAGGATCGGGCCATGGCGCCCGTCGGGATCCGGCCGCTCGAGGCGGGCGACGTCGACGGCGCCGTCGACGCCTGGGTAGCGGCCATCGGCGAGCTCCGGGCCCGGCTCCACCTCCCCGGCCGCCGGCCCGGCCCGGCCGACCGGGCTCGGATCGCCAGGCGCATCCGCCACCTGCGGACCACCGACCCGGGCGGGTCCTGGGTGGCCACCCGGGACGGGCGGGTGGCAGGCCTGGCCCAGTCGTTCGTGCGGGAGTCGTACTGGGTCCTCTCCCTGCTGGGGGTGGACCCGTCGGTCCAGGGGTCGGGCCTTGGCCGGCGGTTGCTGGACCGGGCCCTGGTCCACGGGGCCGGCCTCCCTGGGACCATCCAGGCTTCTCACGATCCTCGCGCCATCCGCCTGTACGCGGCTGCCGGGTTCGACGCCCACCCGTCCCTCGACGCCCGCGGGACGGTCCGGCAGCCGGTGGCCTGGCCGGAAGAGGTCAGGGAAGGAAGCCTCGAAGACCTGGGCACGGCCGAGAAGATCGACCGGGCGGTGCGGGGCAGCGCCCGGACGACCGACCTGGTGCACCTGCTCGGCGACGAGGGAGTCGTGCTGCTACTGGATAAGGACCGGGCCTACGCCGTGGCCCGGGAGGACCGTATCATCGTCCTCGCCGGCTTGGATCCGGCGGCGGCCGGGCGCGTGCTCCAAGCCGCGATGGCCCGAGCGCCTGGGGCGTTCGAGGTGGGCTGGCTGACTGCCGGGCAGCAGTGGGCGGTACGGACCGCCGTGGACGCCGGGCTGACCCTGCACCCGAGAGGGCCAGTGATGGTGCGGGGCCTGGAAGGCCCGCCCGCCCCCTACCTGCCCAGCGGCGGCCTGGGCTGACGTCGGTCCCGCAGGTGGTCGACCAGCACCGAGGTGTCGACCAGAGCGCTCACCGGTGGTCGTGCCGCAGCCGCGAGCCGGAGCGCCGCTGGTCGACCCATGCCGCACCGTCGAGGTCGCGGTCCTCGTCCCGGGCGCCGGCGCGGGCGCGGGCGCGGTTGGCGGCGCTCACCACGGCGGCCAAGGAAGCGTCCAGGATGGACGAGTCCATGCCCACCCCCCACCAGGTGGCCCCGCTCGGGTCCTGGGCCTCCACGTAGGCCACGGCCGAGGCGCCGCTCCCGGCGGTCAGGGCGTGCTCGCTGTAGTCCTTGACCTCCAGCTCGATCCCGAGTGACTGGCGCAGGGCGGCCACCAGGGCGTCGATCGGCCCGTTGCCCTCACCGGCCACCGTGCGGTGATGGCCGTCCACCAGGAGCTGGGCCGTGACCGACGTGCGGCCGGCGGCGGTGGCCACCTCGGTGCCGACCAGCCGCAGGCCGGCGTCGCCCGGCAGGTAGGTCTCGCTGAACACCTCCCACATCTCGGCCGGCTGGATCACCGTGCCGCTGGCCTCGGTCACCGCCTGCACCCGCTTGGAGAACTCGATCTGGAGCCGGCGGGGCAGGTCCAGCCCGTGCTCGGTGTCCATCAGGTAGGCCACCCCGCCCTTGCCGGACTGGCTGTTGACCTGGATGATGGCCTCGTAGGTGCGCCCGACGTGCTTCGGGTCGATCGGCAGGTACGGCACCTCCCAGCGCTCGTAGTCGTCGCCGATGGCCGCCATGCCCTTCTTGATGGCGTCCTGGTGAGAGCCGGAGAAGGCGGTGTAGACGAGGTCGCCCACATAGGGATGGCGCGGGTGGACCGGCAGGCGGGTGGCGTGCTCGGCCACCCGTCGCACCTTCTCGATGTCACCGAAGTCGAGGGTCGGGTCCACCCCCTGGGAGAAGAGGTTCATCGCAAGGGTGACGATGTCGACGTTCCCGGTCCGTTCGCCGTTGCCGAACAGCGTGCCCTCGACGCGCTCTGCGCCCGCGAGCACGGCGAGCTCCGCCGCCGCGACGGCGGTGCCCCGGTCGTTGTGCGGGTGAACGCTCAGGACGAGGCTGTCCCGGTCGCGGATCGTCCGGCCGAACCACTCGATGACGTCCGCGTAGACGTGGGGCCCGTACATCTCGACGGTCGCCGGGAGGTTCACGATCATCGGCCGGTCCGGAGTCGGCTCGATCACGTCCATCACCGCCTC
>JASHWO010000022.1 GCA_030044045.1 Acidimicrobiales bacterium | reverse complement strand
TGCCTGATTTCCCGCCTGGGGCCCCAACCCCAGGCTCCTCCGATGCGTGGGGCCCCGGCCCCACGCCGGCCGTGATGCCTGATTTCTTCCCCACGGTGCCGGGGCGGAGGGGGGTGAACTCGGCCGCCGAGCGGTTCACGTCCGGCACGTGCACCTCGATCCCCATGGACCGGCACTCAGCCAGGTACACGGCGGTCTTGTCCTTGTTGTCCTTGACCGAAGTGAGCAGGGCCGCCATGTACTCCACCGGGTGGTGGGCCTTCAGCCAGGCCGTCTGGTAGGCCACCAGGCCATAGCCGTAGGAGTGGGACTTGTTGAAGGCGTAGTCGGCGAAGGGCTCGATGATGTCGAACAGCTCGGTGCCGAGCTGCTCGCCGTAGCCCTCGGCGGCGCAGCCGGCCACGAACTTCTCCCGCTCGGCGGCGATCAGGGCGCGAATCTTCTTGCCGCAGGCCTTCCGGAGGTTGTCGGCTTCTTCCAGGGTGTAGCCGGCGAACTTCTGGGCCACCCGCATCACCGACTCCTGGTAGAGCATGAGCCCGTAGGTGTCCTGCAGGATGGGCTCCAGGTCCGGGTGCAGGTAGGTCAGCGCCTTGCGCCCGTTCTTCAGCTCGGGGTAGTCCCGGTGCATGTTGGCGGCCATCGGGCCCGGCCGGTAGAGGGCGACCAGGGCGGCGACGTCGTCGAAGCTGGTCGGGGCCAGCGAGCGCAGCGTCTGGCGCATGGCCCCGCCCTCCAGCTGGAACACCCCGACCGAGTCGGCCCGGCGCAGCATGGCCAGGGTCTCCTCGTCGGCCAGGTCCACCGCGTCGATGTCCGGCCGCTCCCCCGTGGACTGCTCGATCAGGTCGAGGGCCCGCTCGATGACCGAGAGGTTGCGCAGCCCCAGGAAGTCCATCTTGAGGAGGCCCATCTCCTCGACCCCGTGCATCTCGTACTGGGTGACGATGGGGGCGTCCTCCGGGTCCCCCCCGGTGTCGGGCTTGCGCTGGATGGGCAGGTACTCGGTGAGGGGATCCTTGGTGATCACCACCGCCGCGGCGTGGATGCCGTCCTGGCGGCGCAACCCCTCCAGCCCCTTGGCCACGTCGATGGCCTGCCGGGCGTCGGGGTCCTGCTCGTACATCTCCCGCAGCTCGGCGGCGGCGGCGTAGCCGTCCTCGTGGCCGTCGCTCTTCTCCAGGCAGGCCCAGAGCGGGGTGTCGCGGCCCATCACCAGGGGCGGCATGGCCTTGGCGATCTTGTCCCCCACCATGTAGGGCAGGCCGAGCACCCGGGCGGCGTCGCGCACGGCGGCCCGGGCCTTGATGGTGGAGAAGGTGACGATCTGGGCCACCCGGTCGCTGCCGTAGCGCTCGGCGGCGTAGCGGATCATCTCGCCCCGGTAGCGCTCGTCGAAGTCCATGTCGATGTCGGGCATCTGCTTGCGGCCCGGGTTCAGGAACCGCTCGAACAGCAGGTCGTAGCGGATCGGGTCGAGGTCCACGATGCGTAGGCAGTAGGCCACGCAGCACCCGGCGGCCGACCCCCGGCCCGGCCCCACCCGGATGCCTGACTCCCGGGCGTGGCGGATGAGATCCCACACCACCAGGAAGTAGGCGGCGAAGCCCATGTCGCCGATGACCCCCAGCTCGTAGTCGAGCCGCTCGCGCACCTGCCCGGAGAGCGGCTCGCCGTAACGGGCCCTCGCCCCCTCGTAGGTGAGGTGGCGGAGGTAGGCCAGGGCCCGGGCCTCGTAGGTCTCCCCCGTGAACTCGTCGGGCACCGGGAACTCGGGGAGGCTGGGGCGGCCCAGCTCGAGCTCGACCCGGGCCCGCTCGGCGATGAGCAGCGTGTTGTCGCAGGCCTCGGGGAGCTCGGCGAAGAGGTGGCGCATCTCCGCCGCCGACTTCAGGTAGTGCTCGGTCCCCTCGAAGCGGAAACGGTTGGCGTCGCTCAGCGTGGCCCCGGTCTGCACGCAGAGCAGGGCGTCGTGGGCCACCGCGTCGTCGCGGTGGGTGTAGTGGCTGTCGTTGGTGGCCAGCAGGGGCGCGCCGATGCGGCGGGCGATGGCCACCAGCTGGGGGTTGGTCCGCTGCTGGTCGGCGATCCCGTGGTCCTGCAGCTCCACGAAGAGGTGGTCGCGCCCGAAGATGTCCTGCAGCCGGGCCGCCCGCCGCTCGGCCTCCTGCTCGTCGCCGGCCAGGAGGGCCTGGAGCACGACCCCGCCCAGGCAGCCGGTGGTGGCGATGATCCCCGCGTGGTGGCGCTCGAGCAGCTCCCAGTCGACCCGGGGCTTGTAGTAGTAGCCCTCCAGGTAGGCGGCGGAGGAGAGCTTCAGCAGGTTCCGGTAGCCCTCGGTGGTCTCGGCCAGCAGCGTCAGGTGGTAGTAAAGCTTCTGGCCACCCTCCACGTCGCCGCCGGTGTCGTCCACCTTGCCCCGGCGCACCGGCCGCTCGTGGCGGGACTCCCCCGCCATGTAGGCCTCGGTGCCGATGACCGGGTTCAGCCCCTCGGCCCGGCACGCCTTGTAGAAGTCCAGGACCCCGTACATGTTGCCGTGGTCGGTGATGCCGAGGGCCGGCTGGCCGTCCTGGACCGCGGCCTTCACCAGGTCCCTGACCCGGGCCGCCCCGTCGAGCATGGAGAACTCGGTGTGGGTGTGCAGGTGCGTGAACGAGTCGGGTGCCAACTGCCGCCAACCCTCCTGTGCAGGCCCGTGGACGAACTACAGCTGTGTCGTTCCGACCATAGCCGCTCCGTCCCCGAGGTGCCCGGGGGCCGCCCCTACGCCGTCGGGAACGGCGCCACCCTCACCACCACGGTGCGGGAGACCTTGTCGTGGAGGGTCTGGCGCCGGGCGTCCCAGGCCGGGAACAGCATGTCGACCACCCAGGGGACGACCAGCAGGAAGAACAGCAGCAGCTCGAAGGCGGCCCGGCCCAACGCCCGGCCGAAGCCGATGGGCTGCCCGGTGTCGCCGTCCACGGCCCGGGCCCGGACCACCATCATGCCCAGCGTCTGCCCGCGGGCCGACCCGCAGAGGAAGGCGCCGTAGAGGAGCACGATCACCACATTGATGATCGACGCCAGGATCGACAGGTGCGCCAGGTGGTGATGGGTGACGCCGTTTGTGATCGTCTTCGTGTGGAAGGTGATGCGCAGCACTGCCACGGACACCAGCAGCCGGTTCAAGATGGCGTTCACGATGGCCAGGATCAGCCAGTCGATGAGCCACCCGCCCAGCCGGGCGCCGTAGCTGGCGTAAGGGGACGGTCCGGGCCCGCCGGGGGGGCCATAGCCTCCCGCCTGCGGGTAGCCCCCCGGCGGGC
>JASHWO010000209.1 GCA_030044045.1 Acidimicrobiales bacterium | reverse complement strand
GGGCCCGCCGGGGGGAGCGGCCGGGCGGCCCCGGCGGCGGCGCCGGTAGCGCGGGTGCCAGCGGAGGAGCAGGCAGTGGGGCACGGGCAGGACGAGCAGACCGGGCCGCGCCGTGAGCTACCGGCCGGTCGACGTGGTGGAGGTCCGCGCCTGGGGGCAGCGGGTCGGCGCCGTCGCCCTCGATCCGCGCACCGGCTGGTACGCCTTCGCCTACGCCGGCGAGTGGATCGACGGCGGCGTCGAGTTGGCCCCGCTGCACATGCCGTTGCGGGCCGAGCCCTACGAGTTCCCCGAGCTCTCCCGGGAGACCTTCTACGGCCTGCCGGCCCTGCTGGCCGACGCCCTGCCCGACGCCTTCGGCAACGCGCTGGTCAACGCCTGGATGGCCGAGCAGGGCGTCGCCGCCGGGTCCATCACGCCGCTCGACCGGCTGGCCTACGCCGCCGACCGGGCCCTCGGAGCACTCGAGTTCCGGCCGCCGGCGCGCCAGGAGCCGGGCGAGTCGCCGACCGCCGTGCTCCTGGCCGACCTGGTGCTGGCTGCCCGCCAGGTCATGCGGGGCGAGCTGGCCGGCGACGAGACGGCCCACGCCGCCCTGCAGCAGCTCATCCAGGTGGGCACCAGCGCCGGCGGCGCCCGGGCCAAGGCGGTGGTGGCCTTCAACCCCGACACCTACCAGGTGCACTCGGCCTACGGTCCGGTGCCGGAGGGGTTCGAGCAGTGGCTGATCAAGCTGGACGGGGTGAGTGCCACCGGGCTCGACGGGCACGGGGACCGGCTGGGGGAGGGCGCCCCGTACGGGCGGATCGAGTACGCCTACCACCTCATGGCGCTGGCCTGTGGGGTGGAGATGATGCCCTGCCGCCTGCTGGCCGAGGGCCCCCGTCGCCACTTCATGACCCGGCGCTTCGACCGCGGCCCCGGGGGCGAGCGCGTGCACTCGATCTCGCTCTGCGCCCTGGCCCACCTCGACTACAACCTGGTCGGGACCCACAGCTACGACCAGTACCTGCAGGCGGCTACCGCCCTCGGGCTGGGGCCGGCCGCGCTGGGCCAGGCCTACCGCCGCATGGTGTTCAACGTCCTGGCCGTGAACCACGACGACCACACCAAGAACTTCGCCTTCACCCGCCACCGGGACGGGGGCTGGGCGCTGGCCCCGGCCTTCGACCTCACCCACGCCTACCGGCCGGGCAGCCGGTGGACGAGCCGCCACCTCCTGTCGGTGAACGGCCGGTTCGAGGCCATCACCCTGGACGACCTCTACACCGTGGGCGAGCGCCAGGAGGTGCCGGGATACCGCCGGATCGTGCGTGAGGTGGTGGCCGGCGTGGACGCGTGGCCCGACTTCGCGGCGGAGGCCGACCTCGACGGCGAGTCGGTGGCCGCCGTCGCCAAGGACCTGGCCGACTTCCGCCCCCATTGACCCGCGCCGGCGGCGGTCAGGCGGTGACGACCTCGGCGACGCGGGTGGCCCGGCCAAGGGCCCGATCGGTGGTGAGCAGTGGCACGCCGAGCTGGTCGGCCAGCTCCACGTACAGGGCGTCGGCCAGCCGGAGCCGGCTGCGGCGTCGCCAGGCGCCGTGCAGCAGCCCGTGCACGCCGTGGCGGACGATCGGCGCGGCGGCCACCACGTCGAGCCGCCGGGACACGAACGCCGCGCTGAGCCGCCCGGCACGGTGCAGCCGACCGAGCCCCGACAGGACCTCGGCGTCGAGGTGGGACGGGGCGTGGAGCACGGCGCCGTCGACCCGCGATTGCACGGCCACGCTGACTGCCTCGCCGAGGACCAGGTCCACGAGCGCCGAGGCGTCGATCACGAAGACGTCGTCGCTCACCTGGGGCGAAGGTCCGGGTGGCCGGCCGGCCAGTCGTCCCCCGACTCGGCTCGGACCTGGTCGAGAGCCGTCACCGCCTCCTCGTGGGACACGCCCGCCGGCGGCAGGGAGCGCACCGTGGCCAGCCAGGCGCTCGTGCGGTGGCTGTCCAGCTCGCGGCGCAGTGCCCCCTGCGCGACCTGGGAGACATTGAGCCCGGCGTGCCGGACGTCGGCGGCCAGCTCGTCGGGAAGGTACACGTTGATCCGTGCCATGCGCACAGGCTACACACATCTGGGCGTCAGCTCCGTCGCCGCGACGGTGGAGGCACGCCGGCCCGGGGCGGCTACCCCACCAGCTCGGCCATCATGCGCAGCGTCTCGACGTCCCCGGAGACCAGCAGCGTGGTGACGATCGACTCCCGCCACGCCGCCAGGTCGTCGCGGATCTTCTCCCGGGGCCCGACCAGGGCGATGTCCTCTACCAGCGAGGTGGGAACGGCCGCCGCGGCATCGGCCTTGTGGCCGTCGAGGTAGAGCGCCTGGATCTTGCGGGCCTCGGCCTCGTAGCCCATGCGGGCGAACACGTCGAAGTGGAAGTTCATGTCCTTGGCGCCCATGCCGCCGATGTAGAGGGCCAGGTACGGGCGGAGGGTGTCGGCCGCCGTCTCCACGTCGTCGCAGAGCACCGTCGGGGCGAAGGCCAGCACCTCGAACTCCTCCTTGCGCCGGCGGGCGCCCGGCCGGGCGAACCCCTCGTCCAGGGAGGCCTCGAAGGCGTTGATGGTGCGGGGCGAGAAGAAGATGGGGAACCACCCGTCGGCGATCTCCGCCGTCTGGGCGATGTTCTTCGGCCCCTCTGCCCCCAGCACGATGGGCATGTCCTCGCGCCGCGGGTGGACGATCGACTTGAGCGGCTTGCCCAGGCCGGTGCCGCCCGGGTGAGGCAGTGGGTAGTGCGGCCCGGGGTTGGTCACCGGTGCCCGACGGGCCAGCACCTGGCGGACGACGTCCACGTACTCCCGGGTCCGGGCCAGGGGCTTCGGGAAGGGCTGGCCGTACCAGCCCTCCACCACCTGGGGACCGGACACCCCTAGGCCCAGCACGAACCGCCCTTCCGACAGGTGGTCCAGGGTGAGGGCGGCCATGGCCATGGCCGCCGGCGTCCGGGCCGAGAGCTGGCAGAGCGAGGTCCCAAGCCGGACGCGCGACGTCCGCGACCCCCACCAGGCCAGCGGGGTGAGGGCGTCCGACCCGTAGGACTCGGCCACCCAGACCGAGTCGAAGCCGAGCCGCTCGGCCTCGTCCACCTGCGCGGTGGCACAGGGTGGCGGCCCCGCACCCCAGTACCCGAGCTGCAGCCCGAGCTTCATGTCGTTCATTGCCTCCTCCTTGTCATGCGGCCTTGTCATGCGGCGTGCCAGGCCGCCCGGCGTCAGGCCAGCTTGGCCACGACGTGCTCGGCGAACCATTCGCAGGCGCCGATCCGGGCGGCCAGGCGCTGCTCGGCGGTGGCCCCTTCGGGCACCGGCGTGAACATCCAGGGGGCGCACACCATGTCGGTCACCCCTGCCTCCTCGAACCGGCGGTAGAGGTCGACGTCCGGGCGCTCGCCCAGCGAGAGGTAGACGTCGAAGGGCTCGCCGGCCCGGCCGGCCCGGGCCAGCTCGGCCCGCAGGTTGGCCAGGTGGGCCCAGGCCTCCTCCTCGGTGTAGGCCCCGGCGGCGATCCAGCCGTCGCACAGGCGGGCCGCCCGGCGCAACGCCGGCGGCGAGTGCCCACCGGCCAGGATGGGCACCGGGCGGCCGGGGGACGGGTGCATCTGGCAGGGGGGCACGTCGTAGTGGGTGCCGTGGTACTCCACCCAGCCACCGGCCCACAGCGCCCGCAGCGCCGGGATCATGTCGTCGAGGCGCCGCCCCCGGGTGGTGAACTCCTGGCCGGTCAGCTCGTACTCCTCCCGGCACCAGCCCACGCCCACGCCCAGCCGGACGCGGTCGCCGGACAGGGCGGCCGCCGTGCCCACGGTCTTGGCCACGGTGACCAGGTCGCGCACCGGGGCCACGTACACCCCGGTGGTGAGGGTGAGCCGTGAGGTCACGGTGGCCAGGCCCGAGAACACGCACATGGGGTCGGGCCAGCTCGTCTCCTTGGCCCAGCCCGGCTGCCCGTCGGGGCGGGTCGAGTAGGTGTAGTGGGAGCCCAGGTGGCGGGGGTTGCACAGGTGGTCGGAGAGGTACACGCCGGCGTAGCCCAGTTCGTCGCAGGCGGTGGTGAGGGGCACCAGCTCCTCGAAGGGCAGGAAGCTCAGGGCTTGGTGGAACCGCACGCGACCTCCCTCGCCCGCCCGCCCGCCCGGCCGGCCGGCCCCGGCGAGCGGCCCGCCGGGGCCGACGGCGGGAAGGCCACGGGCAGGTGCTTGGTGCCGTTGATGAAGTTCGACCGCAGGCGCCGGACTGGGCCATCCTGGCGGATGCCGGGCAGCCGGTCGAGCAGCCGCTCGAACAACACGGTGATCTCCATGCGGGCCAGGTTGGCTCCCAGGCAGAAGTGGGGCCCGCCGCCGCCGAAGGCCAGGTGGGGGTTCGGATCGCGGCCCACGTCGAAGGCGTCGACGTCGGTGAAGACCGATTCGTCACGGTTGGCCGAGACATGCCAGAACACGACCTTGTCCCCCTCCTGGACCTCCTGGTCCCCGATGCGGCACGGGCGGGTGGCCGTCCGGCGGAAGTGCATGACCGGGCTCACGTAGCGCAGCATCTCCTCCACCGCGCCGGGCAGCAGGGACCGGTCGGCCAGCAGCCGCTGCCACTGGTCGGGGTGGTCGAAGAAGGCGGTCATCGCCCCGGACATCAGGTTCCGGGTGGTCTCGTTGCCGGCCACGATCAGCAGGAGGAAGAACAGGTCGATCTCCATCTGGTCGAGCTTCTCGCCCTCCACCTCCGCCTCGAGGAGCACCGACACCACGTCGGTGCCCGGGGCCAGGCGCTTGGCCGAGGAGAGCTGGTCGGCGTAGGCGTAGACCTGCATGGCCGCCTCACCCGCTGTGCTGCTCTGCCCGCCCGGGGCCCCAGCCCCGGGCTCCTCCGAGGCGCGGGGCCCCTGCCCCTCGCCGGCTGTGGCTTCGTCGACCTGGTACTCGGGATCCTCGTTGCCCACCATGCGGTTCGACCAGTCGAAGACCCGCCGCCGGTCCTCCCGGGGCACCCCCAGGATCTCGGCGATCACCAGCAACGGCAGCTCGGCGGCGACCTCCTCCACGAAGTCGGCCGTGCCCCGCTCGCACACCGAGTCGATGATCTCGTCGGCGTAGCGCTCGGTGGTGGTGCGGAGATCCCGGATCATCTTGGGCGTGAACCCCTTGTTCACCAGCCGGCGGTAGCGGGTGTGCAGCGGGGGGTCCATGTTCAGCATCATCAGCCGTTGTTGCTCCAGCCCGGCCGGGTCCATGTCGTGGAAGAGGGCGCCGCCCCGGTACGAGGAGAAGTGCTCCCAGTCCCGGTTGACGGCCATGCAGTCCTCGTAGCCGGTGACGCACCAGAAGCCGTCCCGGGCCGCGCCGGCCATGGGGTGCCACCACACCGGGGCCTCCCGCCGCAGTAGCCGGAACCACTCGTGGGGGACGTGGTCCACGAAGTTCCGGGAGTCGGCCAGGTCGATGTCCGAGAGCTGCATGCCGTCCTTTCCTCGGACCGGGTGGGCTCGGTCGGGGCCCGGCGCCGGGTGCCTGGTCCCAAAATTAGAACGTGTATCAGTCATCATACGGCCGGTGCCCGCCGGCGACCAACGTGTCGCGGTCCGCCGGCCCCCCGTCCGGCCGCCGCCGGGGCCGGTCAGATCGAGGTGCGCTGGGCTGTGGGGAGGGCGAGCCACTCGTTGGCCAGGACCGTGCAGTCCTTGCACGGCTTGCGCCCGGCGATCGGCAGCTCGGCGCTGGCGCGGTGCTTGCGCTTGATGCGCTTCCCGCTCGGGCAGAACCGCATGGCGTGGTACACGAACCGCTCACCGCGGTACCGCTTCTTGAACCAGGAGTCCGTGTAGTACGCCTTCACGCGCCCAAGGGTAGGCACCCCCGGAAACCACGGCCGCGGACCCTCGACGCCGGCCGGGGCGCCCAGACGAGAACGTGTTACAGTTCGGCGGCGCGCCGGCCTGGACCCGCCGGGACCGGCTAGTGAGCACCAGGGAGCACCAGAGGGTCGCCGCTGCCATGTTCCTCGAAGAGACCCCAGCGCAGGGACGACTGCGAGACGAGCTGCGCGCCTACTACGCGGCCCTGCTGACCGACGAGGTGCGGGCCGGCCTGTCGGAGGGCGGCGAGGGCGGGGAACAGTGGCGCCAGGTGGTCCGTACCATCGGCCAGGACGGCTGGCTGGGCATCGGCTGGCCACAAGAGTACGGCGGCCAGGGACGCCCGCCCACCGACCAGTACATCTTCTTCGACGAGACCCGCCGGGCCGGGGCGCCGTTCCCCTTCGTCACCGTCAACACGGTGGGGCCGACCCTCATGCGCTACGGCTCGGACCGGCAGAAGCGGTTCTTCCTGCCCCGCATCCTCTCCGGTGAGGCCAACTTCGCCATCGGCTATACCGAGCCCGGGGCCGGCACCGACCTGGCCTCGCTCACCACCCGGGCGGTGCGCGACGGGGACCAGTACGTGGTGGACGGGGCCAAGCTCTTCACCAGCGGCGCCGACATGGCCGACTACGTGTGGCTGGCCGTGCGCACCGACCCGGAGGCGCCGAAGCACCAGGGCATCTCGCTGGTTTGTGTGGACACCACCAGCCCCGGCTTCGAGTGGAGCATCATCCACACCGTGGGGGGACTGACCACCACCGCCACCTACTACCGCGGGGTGCGGGTCCCGGTCTCCATGCGGGTGGGCGAGGAGCACGACGGCTGGCGCATGATCACCACCCAGCTGAACCACGAGCGGGTGGGGCTGGCCGCCTGGGGCGGGCTCTCGCTGGCCCTCTTCGACGAGGTGGCCACCTGGGCCGCCGGGGTGGCCACCGACGACGGCCGCCGCCTGCTCGACCAGCCCTGGGTCCGGCTCGACCTGGCCCGGGCCCGGGCCGAGCTGGAGGCCATGCGCCTGCTGAACTGGCGCATGGTGGGGTCGGTGGCTGCCGGCACGCTGGCCGCCGGCGAGTCGTCGATGGTCAAGGTGTTCGGGACCGAGCGGACCATCGAGGTGGTCCGCCTCCTGCTCGGCATCGTCGGCGCGGCGGGGTACGTCGGCGCCGGCTCGCCGGGGGCGTTGTTGCGGGGGCGGCTGGAGGCCTTCGGCCGCCAGGCCCAGATCAACACCTTCGGCGGCGGGGTCAACGAGGTGCAGCGGGAGATCGTGGCCATGAGCGGGCTGGGCATGCGGCGGGGGGCGCGGTGACGGCTGTGGCGGCGGGGTTCCCGGACCACGGCGAGGAGCTGGCGGCGCTGGTCGGCCGGGCCAGCGGCCCGCCGCTGCTGGCTCCCACGCCGGTCAACCGGGCTATGGTCCAGCACTGGGTGGAGGCCATGGGCGACCGCGACCCGGTCTACGTCTCCGACGAGGCGGCCCGGGCGGTGGGCCTGCCGGGAGCCGTGGCTCCGCCCACCATGCTCCAGGCCTGGACCATGCGCGGCCTGCAGGCCACCCTCGACCTGGAGGCCTCCCGGGCCGGGGGCCACCGGGGCGACGCCACGCCGAACGACCGCATGATGGCGCTCCTTGACGAGGAGGGCCTGACCTCGGTGGTGGCCACGAACTGCGAGCAGCACTACGAACGACCGCTGGTGGCCGGGGACCACCTGGTGTCGGCCTCGGTCATCGAGTCGGTCTCCCCGGTGAAGGCCACCGGCCTGGGGGTGGGGCGGTTCGTGACCATGCGGACCGACTTCGTGGCCGTGCCCGAGGCGTCGGTCGGCCCGGCGCCGGACCTCGACGCCCTGGTGGCGGTGGGGGAGCCGGTGGGCACCATGCGCTTCCGCATCCTCAAGTTCCGCCCCGTCCCCGCCGCCCCGCCGGCGGAGCCACGCCCCCTGCGCCCCCGGCCGGCGATCACCCAGGACATCGCCTTCTGGTTCGAGGGGGCCCGGCGGCACGAGCTGCTGATCCAGCGCTGCACGGCCTGCGGGACGCTGCGCCACCCGCCGCTGCCGGCCTGCCCGTCGTGCCGGTCGTTCGAGTGGGACACCGTGCCGGCCTCGGGTCGGGGGGTGCTCTACAGCTTCGTGGTGGTGCACCACCCCCAGGTGCCGGCGTTCGACTACCCGCTGGCCATCGGCCTGGTCGAGCTGGAGGAAGGGACTCGCCTGGTGGCGGATCTGGAGGGGCTCGGACCCGACCGCTGGGAGGTGGGCATGGCCGTCGAGGCCCGCTTCGTGGACTACGACGACGAGCTAACCCTCCCCGTCTTCCACCCCGCCACCCCAGGCGGGCAGGACGGCACGGCCGGCGTGGGGAAGGGGCCCCACGCACCGGAGGAGCCTGGGTTGGGGCGCCCAGGCGGGCAGGACAACACGGCCGGGGGCGGGGATGGGGTCCCCGCCCACCGGAGGAGCCCGGGGTTGGGGCCCCGGGCAGGGGAGTAAGCACAGCGATGGACTTCTCGTTCGGCGAAGAGGATCTGGCCGTGGCCGAGGCGGCCGACGGCGTCTTCGGCGGCCTGGCCACCGCCGACCGGGTGGCCACGGTGGAGCAGACCGACGATCGCTTCGACGGCGAGCTGTGGGAGGCCCTGGCCGCCGCCGACCTGCTGGGCCTGGCCGTCCCGGCCGAGCACGGGGGCCAGGGGCTCGGCCTGACCGCGCTCTGCCTGCTGCTGGAGGCCCAGGGCCGGCGGGTGGCGCCGGTCCCGCTCTGGGCCACCACCGTCCTCGGCGCGCTGCCGCTGGCCCGTTTCGCCCCCCCGGCGCTGGCCGCCCGCTGGCTGCCCGAGTTGGCCGCCGGCCGGG
>JASHWO010000208.1 GCA_030044045.1 Acidimicrobiales bacterium | reverse complement strand
ACCTGAACCTGCTCTCCCGCTACGTGGAGGCCGGCGAGGGCGGCGGCCGCGTCTACCACCACACGGCGCCGGTGGCCATGATCGCCGCCCTGCACGCCGGCCTGGGCGCCCTGCTGGAGGAGGGCCTGCCGGCGGCCTGGGCCCGCCACGAGGCCTGCGGGCGGCGGCTGGCCGAGGGGCTGGCCGAGCGGGGGCTGTCCCTGTTCGCCGCCGAGGGCCACCGGCTGCCCCAGCTCACCACCGTGGCCGTGCCGGACCGGCTGCCCGCCGGCATGGACGAGGCGGCCTGCCGGCGGGCCCTGCTCGACCGCTACGACATCGAGATCGGGGCCGGTGCCGGCCAGCTCGCCGGCCGGATCTGGCGCATCGGCTGCATGGGGCACACGGCCCGGCCGGCCAACGTACTGGCGCTGCTCGGCGCCTTGGGCGACATACTGGTGCCGTGACCCGCACCGCGCCGGTGACGCCGCTGGAGCTGGTGGGCCGCCGGATCTCGCTGCGCACCCTGACCGACGACGACTACGCCGCCTGGGCCGAGGTCCGCAGCCGCTGCCGCGACTGGCTGGTGCCGTGGGAGCCCCGGCCCCGGGGGGCGCCCTACGCCGCCGAGGACCGCGGCAACTACGTGGCCCGCTGCGCCATCCGGGAGCGGGAGCGCCAGCTCGGCACCGGCTACGGCTTCGGCATCTTCGTGCAGGGGCGGTTCTCCGGAGAGGTGACCCTCTCCTCGGTGCAGCGCGGCCCGTTCCAGAGCGCCTTCGTGGGCTACTGGATCGACCGGGAGCTGGCCGGGCAGGGCTACGTGCCCGAGGCCGTGGTGATGACCCTGCACTTCGCCTTCGAGGCCATCGTGCTGCACCGGGTCGAGATCTCCATCATCCCCCGGAACCGGGCCAGCTTGCGGGTGGTGGAGAAGCTCGGGTTGCGCATGGAGGGCGTGGCCCGGCGCTTCCTGGAGATCGACGGCGAGTGGGAGGACCACGCCCGCTTCGCCATCACCGCCGAGGAGTGGCAGGTCCGCCGGGAGGAGCTGCTCTGGGCCTGGCTGGGGCGGGTGTAGCGGCCCGCCGCCGGCGCGCTGCCGGCGCGAAGTTCCGCACGGTGCCGGCGCTGGTGAACCGGTAGTCGAACCCGGCGGCCACCAGGCGGCGGGTGTCCACCCCCTGGCCGTAGCGCAGCAGGGCCTCCAGCTCCGGGGGCAGCTCGCAGAGCCCGAGCCGGACCAGCGGGGCGACGACCCACGAGGGGCGCACCGGCGGGAGCGGCACCAGGCGGGTGCCGCAGACGGCCGCCACCTCGCTCCAGGGCAGGCGGCCGGCGCCGGCCACGTTGAAGAGCCCGGGCACCTGCTCCCGGGTGACGAATTCGATGGCCCGCACCACGTCGTCCTCCTCGACGAACTGCAGCAACGGGTCGAACCCGAGGATCGAGGGACAGAGCGGACGGGCCAGGTTGCGGCTGATCGGGGTCACGATGTCGGTGCCCAGCACGTTGGCGAACCGCAGCACCGTGACCCGGATGTCGGGGTTGTCCACGGCGAAGTCCCGGACCAGGGCCTCGGCCTCCAGCAGCGAGCGCTCCGCCCGGGTCCGGGGCGGCGACGAGCGCGGCGTCTCCTCGGCGAAGGTGTTCGGGTCGTGGGCGGTCGAGCCGTAGACCAGGGTGGAGGACTGGAGCACCACCTGGCGCACCGTCGAGCCGGGGGCCCCGGCCGCCGCCAGCAGGTGCATGGTGCCGATCACGTTGGTCTCGTGCAGGGCCCGGGACCTGGCCTGGGTGGAGTCGACCACCAGGCAGGTGTGGACCACGGTGTCGACCCGGGCGGTCCCCACGATGCGGCTGAGGGTGGCGTAGGTCTGGTCGGCCCGCACGAGCTCGGCCCGGTCGAACGGCACCGACGGGCGGTGGGTGCCGGTGCCCAGGATCACCTCCATCTGGGGGTCGGCCTCGAGCGCCCGCACCACCCGCCGGCCCCAGAAGGTGTCGGCCCCGGTGACCAGGATCCGCCGGCCCATCGCCCCGCCTCCTGCCTCGTCCCGCCTACCCGAACCACACGCTGCGCCGCTGGCGCAACATCTCGAACACGGTCTCCTGCAGGCGGGCGCGGATGGCCTCGGCCTCGTCCATCACCCGGCTCTTGGAGTACCGCACCTGGTCGGGGGGCACGTCGAAACGCACCGGGTCCAGCACCCGCAGCGAGAACTTGGCCGGGAAGGGCACCACCGCTCCCAAGGGGCCGAGAGCCAGCACGTTGACGGTGACGGGGAAGTAGGGCAGGCCCAGGGCCCGGGCCACCGCCGGCAGCCGGAGGACGACCGGCATGGTCTCCTCCGAGCCCACCACGGCGATGGGCACCACCGGCACGCCGGCCCGCATGGCGATCTCCACGAAGCCGCCCCGGCCGAAGCGGCGCAGGTGGTAGCGGTCGGCGAACGACTTGGACGAGCCCTTGGTCCCCTCGGGGAACACCAGCACCAGCTGGCCCTCGTCGTGCAGCAGGCGGTAGGCGTTGTCCGGCTTGGCCGGCACCCCGCCGGCCCGGCTCCACAGGGTGCCCAGCACCGGGAGGGTCCGGAAGAAGTCGTCGGCCAGCCCGTAGACCGGGCGGCCCAGCTCCTTCTCCACGCCGTGCATGACGACCGGGGCGTCGGAGGGGATGGCGCCGGCGTGGTTGGCGATGAGGAGCGCCCCGCCCTCGGCCGGGATCTTCTCCATCCCCTCCCACGTGGCCCGGAACCACTTCGTGTACACCGGGTCGTAGAGCCGGCGGAGGAGGGACCGCGTGCGCTCGGACCGGCCCCAGTGGTCGACGTCGGAGCGGCGGAGACCGGCGTCCGGGTCGGGGTTCGAGGTGGCGTCCGGGTCGCCGTCCGGAGGGGCCGG
>JASHWO010000207.1 GCA_030044045.1 Acidimicrobiales bacterium | reverse complement strand
AGCCGGTCGACGGCCGCCCGGGCCCCGGCCAGCGCCGCGGCCACCGTGTCGGTGGCGGTGGCCAGCACCTGGTGGCCGGCGGCGGCGTCGAGGGCCCGCTCGGCCCGGGCCACCAGGGCCCGGTGGGCCTGCTCCCCCCGCATGGCCCGGCGCACGTCGAGACAGAGGATGTTCTCGGTGCCCTCCCAGATGGTGTGGCACTGGGCGTCCCGGAACTGGCGGGCCATGGGCCAGTCCTCCATGTAGCCGTTGCCGCCGAAGATCTCCAGGGCGGCGCTGGCCGCCCCCAGGGCCACTCGGGTGGTCCGCAGCTTGGCCAGCGGCACCAGGATGCGCCGGAGCAGGCGCCCCTCCTCGGGGTCGGCGGCGGTGCGGGCCGAGGCGGCGCACTCGTAGGTGGCGGCCATCCCTGCTTCCAGGTCGACCAGCAGGTCCACCAGGGTCTCCCGTACCAGGGGGTACCCGTCGATGCGGCGTCCCCACTGGGTGCGCCGGGCGGCGTAGATGGCGGCCTCCAGGAACGAGCGGCGGTGAATGCCCAGCCCCATGAGGGCCACTCCGAACCGGCTCCCGTTGACCATTGCCATCATCCGGTGGATGCCCGCCCCGTCCCGGGCGGCACCGCCGGCGCCGGGATCCCCGCCGGCCAGCCAGCACCGAGCCCCGTCCAGGGTGACCTCCCCGGTGGGGACGCCCACCGTGCCCAGCTTCGGCTTGAGCCGCTTCACCGTGAACCCGTTCGGCGAGCCGTCGGGAAGGCGCCGGGGCACGATGAAGGTGGCCAGCCCCCGGGTCCCCGGTGGCGCCCCCTCGGGGCGGGCCAGCACCACGAACACGTCGGCGTCGACGTTGGAGCAGAAGTGCTTCTCGCCGAAGAGCACCCACTCGTCGCCGTCCGGCACGGCCCGGGTGGTGTTGGCCCCCACGTCGCTACCCCCCTGGCGCTCGGTGAGGAACATCCCGCCTTCCCAGCTCTCGTCCGGGTCGAGGCTGGTGAGCCGGGCCAGTAGCTCCTCTCGCGCTCCGGGCGGCGCGTACTGCGCCACGACGTCCGCCGCGCCGCTGGTCATCCCCAGGCCGCAGTAGACGGCGGTCTCGGCCTGGCTCACCAGGTAGGCGCAGGAGGCGGTGACCACCGCCGGGACCGGCCGGCCGGCGTGGTAGGGGAGGCCGACGAACCCCTGGCGCACCAGGTCGGCCTTGTTGGCCAGCCAGGTGGGGTGGTGGACCACCTCGCCCACCTCCAGCCCCCAGCGGTCGTAGCGGTGGAGGACCGGGCCGTGGGCATCGGTCTCGTCGGCCCGGGGCGCCAGCACGGCGCCCACCAGGTGACCGTAGGGGGCCACGTGGGCCTCGGCGAACGCCCGGTCCCCGGGATCAGGGAGGTAGTGGTCGAGCAGGAAGGAGAGGTTCGGGTCCAGCCGGTACCAGTCCAGGCCGGTTGCCCGCTCGTGCTCGCCGTAGTCGGGGAGCATGGTGTCGGGGGGCATGGTGCGCAGCATCGGGCGCCTCCTTCTTGTTACTGTATAGTAGCAACGGCCACCACGGGGCTCCCCGTGGCCACCGGGCTGCCCCTGCCCCACGCCGGGTGTCCTGCCCGCCCGGGCACCCCAACCCGGGCTCCTCCGTTGCGTGGGCTTCGGACGCCCAGTGGGCGCCCGAAGTGACAGGAGCGTCGGCCGTCCGGCACCGACGATCCTCATGGGTAGCGCTCGGGTCGGCGGTAGTCTCCGGGGCGTGGCCAAGCATCTGGTGGACATCGACGACGACACGTTGGCCTCGGCGCAGATCGAGCTCGGCACCTCCTCGATGAGCGACACCGTCAACGAAGCCCTGCGGCGTGCCGCCGTGGGCCGTGCCGGCCGGGTCGATCGGGCGCTCGACCGGCTGGCCCGACGGCAGTACCCGCCTCGTGGGGACGCATGGTGCTCACCCACCTGATCGACCTCAGCGCCGTCTGCCGGCTCCAGTCCCACCAGGTCCGCAAGGTCGTCGGACCGCTGGCCGCCGCCGGCCAGGTGGGTCGGGCCGGCATCACGGATCTGGAGATCGGCTACGGCGCCCGGAACGTCCGGGAGTGGGAGGAGGGCCAGAAGGACCTCTCGATCTTCGAGCTGGTCGAGACGACGGCCGAGCACCTCCGCCGGGTGCGGCAGGTCCAGGGCGCCCTGGCGTCGAAGGACACGCGGGGGTGCGAGATCCCCCACCTGCTGGCGGCCGCGGCGGCGGAGCAGGCGGGGCTCACCGTGCTGCACTACGACGCCGACTTCGACCGCATCGCCGCCGTGACCGGGCAGGCGTGCGAGTGGGTCGTGCCGCCGGGGACGCTCGACTGACGGGCCCGGCGGGCGGCCGTGGTGCTCCGCCGCCCGATGCCGGCACGTTAGTTAGCGAAACTAACTAGACTTGGGGCATGACGGCGCCTTCGGTCCCGGCCCCCCGGACCGCCCGAGCCACGTCACCGCCGCCCCACCGCACGGTGGCACCGCCCGCCGGACCGCCCGCCCGCCCCGCCCCTGCCGGCGGCGACGAGCTGGCCACCCGGCTCAGGGTGGCGGTGACCCGGCTGCACCGGCGCCTGCGGCAGGAGTCGCTGGCCGGCCTCACGCCCTCCCAATCCTCGACGCTGGCCTCGATCGACCGGCTGGGCACCCCCACCCTCGGGGCGCTGGCCCTGGAGGAGCAGGTGCAGCCACCGACCATGACCCGGCTGGTGGCCGGCCTGGAGGCGGCGGGGCTGGTGGCCCGGCAGGCCGACGTCGGCGACGGGCGGGTCTGCCGGGTGCGGCTCACGGCCGAGGGGCGCCGGACCCTCGAACGCGTCCGCACCCTGAAGCACGCCTTCCTGACCCGGCGCATCGCCGCCCTGGACGAGGCGGAGCGGGCCCGGCTGGACGATCTCACGGTGCTGCTCGAGCACCTGGTGGCCGACCGGTGAGCCCGACGGCCGGCGTGGGGCAGGGGCCCCACGCAACGGAGGAGCCCGGGTTGGGGTGCCCGGGCGGGCAGGACGGCACGGCCGGCGTGGGGCAGGGGCCCCACGCAACGGAGGAGCCCGGGTTGGGGTGCCCGGGCGGGCAATGAGCCCGGTCCGCGCCGCCACCCGGCGGACGTTCCTGGCCCTGCGGGTGCGCAACTACCGCCTCTACTTCGTCGGCCAGGTCATCTCCAACTCGGGCACGTGGATGCACACCGTGGCCCTGGGGCTCCTGGTGCTCTCCGCCCGGCTGCATGGCAACGGGCTCGACGTCGGGCTGGTCACCGCCCTCCAGTTCCTGCCCATCCTGCTCTTCGGGAGCTGGGGCGGGCTGGTGGCCGACCGGATGGACAAGCGGCGGCTGCTCTACGCCACCCAGGTCGGCGCCGGCCTGCTGGCCCTGGCCCTGGGCCTGCTGGTGGCCGCCGGCACGGTGACCATGTGGGAGGTCATGCTGATCGCCGCCCTGTTCGGGGTGGTCAACCTCTTCGACAACCCGGCCCGCCAGACCTTCGTGTCCGAGATGGTCGGGCACGACCTCATGCCGAACGCCATCAGCCTGAACAGCGTGGTGATGAACTCGGCCCGGGTGATCGGGCCGGCCATCGGCGGCGTGCTGATCGTCGCCGTGGGCATCGCCGCCTGCTTCCTGGTCAACGCCGCCTCCTACGGGGCGGTGCTGCTGGCCCTGTTCCTGATGCGCCCGTCGGAGCTGCACCGCCGCCCGGTGGTGGCCCGAGCCAAGGGGCAGGTCCGGGAGGGGCTGCGCTACGTCTGGTCCACGCCCGGGCTGCGGGACCCGCTGCTGGCCATGGCCGTGGTGGGCATCTTCGCCTTCAACTTCACCACCACCCTCCCCTTGCTGGCCACCATCACCTTCCACGGCGGCGCCGGCACCTACAGCGCCCTCACCGTGGCCATGGGGTGCGGCGCGGTGGTGGGGGGCCTGCTGGTAGCGCACCGCAGCCGGCCCAGCGTCGCCCTGCTCAGCGTGATCGGCCTGGCCTTCGGGGTGATGGTGCTGCTGGTGGCCTCGTCGCCCACCGAAGGCGTGGCCCTGGTGGCGCTCGTGCCGATGGGGGTGTGCAGCATCTCCTTCATCTCCACGGCCAACGCCACCATCCAGATCCGGGCCGACCCGGCCATGCGGGGTCGGGTGATGGCCCTCTTCGCCATCGCCTTCCTGGGCAGCACCCCGATCGGCGGGCCGCTGATGGGCTGGATCAGCGACCAGTCGAGCCCGCGGCTGGCGCTGGTGGTGGGCGGCGTCGCCACCCTGGTGGCCAGTGCCCCCCTGGCCCTGCGGGCCCGGGCCCGGCGTCGCCCGCACCAGGCGGACGCCGGCCAGCCGGGCGAGGTGGTGGATCTCGGGTCGCGGTCGCTGGTCGGCCGGTCCCCGTCCCCGGACGACGGGGAGGAGCTGCCCCGGCGAGCCGCCGAGGGCACGGCCTGACGCATCGCCGGCCGCTCCCGGTGGGCGGTGGGCGGTGAGCGGTGGGCGACGCCACCCACCCTCCCGGGTCGCCCGCCCCGCGGCCGGCGCTACCCGGCCACTTCCTTCGGCTCCTTCGGCAGGCCCAGCACCCGCTCGCCCACGATGTTGCGCTGGATCTGGGCGGTGCCGCCCCAGATCGTCTCCGACCGGGAGGAGAAGAACGACGCCTGCAGGTCGGAGACCAGGTAGTCCGCCCGGCCCCGCCGGACCCCGGGCAGCAGCTCGCCCGCCTCGACCGGGTCACCCGCCAGCACCTGCCCGTCGAGGCCGAGCACGTCCATGGCCAGCGCCATGGTCTGCTGGTGGGCCTCGGACCAGAACATCTTGTTGCAGGCGCCCAGGGCCGCCGCCCGGTCGGTGCCGTACAGGGCGTCGGTCAGGGTGCGGTAGCCGTTGATCTCCATGATCTTCACCTGGGACCAGGCGCGGACCAGGCGCTGGCGGACCAGCGGGTCCCGGTCCTTCCCCCGGGCCCGGGACTCGGCCAGGACCACCTCAAGCTCCCGGGCGAAGCGCCGGTGCCCGGTGGTGGCCGACGCCCCCCGCTCGAAGCCCAGCGTGGTCATGGCCACCTGCCAACCGTTGTCCACCCCGCCCACCACGTTGGCCCGCGGGCAGCGGGCGTCGGTGAAGAACACCTCGTTGAAGTCGGCCGAGCCGTCGACCTGCTCGATGGGCCGCACCTCGATCCCCGGCTGGTGCATGGGCACGAGGAGGTAGGAGATGCCGGCGTGCTTCGGGGCGTCCGGGTCGGTGCGGGCCAGCAGGAACACGTAGTCGGCGAACTGGGCCTGGGTGGTCCACACCTTCTGCCCGTTCACCACCCACTCGTCGCCGTCGAGCTCGGCCCGGGTGGCCAGCGAGGCCAGGTCGCTCCCGGCGTCGGGCTCGGAGAACCCCTGGCACCAGGTGATGGTCCCCTGGAGGATGCGGGGGAGGAACTCCCGCTTCTGCTCCTCGGTGCCCCACTGGAGGATGGTGGGCCCCACCAGGGTGTCCCCGAAGAAGTCGGCCCGCAGGGGGGCCTGCACCCGGGCGAACTCCTCCTGCAGGACCACCTGCTGGAGCAGGTCGAGCCCCCGACCCCCGTACTCGACCGGCCAACTGGCGCAGATCCAGCCGCCCCGGTAGAGCGTCTCGGTCCACGCCTCGATGAAGGCACGCCGCTCCGGCCTGGTCATCGAGAACCCCGGCGTGCCCCATCCCTCGGGCAGGTGGTCGGCCAGCCACTGCCGGATCTCGGCGCGAAACGCCTCGGCCTCCGGCGGGTAGGTGAGGTCCATACGTTCGGGACACTACCGGCGGGCCCCTGCCGCCAGACCGGGCAGTCCCGGCTCCCGGACCGGCCGGTCGTCCCCCGCTCGACCGGCAAAAAGGGCGACCAGGTGCGCCGACATGGGTACGATGGCGCCGACCGGTGCCGGAGGGTCCAAGGCGGGCTGGGCCGGCAGGGTCGGCCATGAGGTCCGGCACCCGGCGGGGGCGGCCGGTGCCGTTGTCCCGAGATCGAGGAGCCAGTGGCACCCATACCCTTCCAGCCGGTCCGGGCCCACGCCCGGCGACACCGCTCCGAGCGCATCCTGGGCGCCGCCGCGGTGCGCGACGCCATCGTGTCGCTGGCCGGGCTGGTGGGGCGGCCGGTGCGGAACCAGGCCGGCGACGAGATCGGGCGGCTGGTGGACGTGGTGGCCCGCTGGTCGGACGGGCAGACCTACCCACCGGTGACCGGCCTGGTGGTCCGGGTCGGCCGGCGCCTGGCCTTCGTGGATGCCTCGGTGGTGGACCGGGTGGCACACGAGCAGGTGGTGCTGCGCTCGGCCCGGCTGGACCTGCGCGACTTCGCCCAGCGGGCGGGGGAGGTGCTGCTCGGCCGGGACGTCCTCGACCACCAGCTCGTCGACGTGGACGGGAAGCAGGTGGTGCGGGCGGCCGACCTCTACCTGGCGCCGGTGCTCGGCCGCATCCGGCTGGTGGGGGTGGACGTGAGCCCCGCCACCCTGGTGCGGCGGATCGGCCCGCGGCGCTGGCGTACCCGGCCCACCCCCGACCGGGTCATCGACTGGGGGGCCATCCAGCCGTTCAGCGAGGGGGCACCGGGGTCGCTGGAGGTGCGGTTGCGGACCACCCACGACGGCCTGCACCGGATGCGGCCGGCCGAGCTGGCCGACCTGCTGGAGGAGCTGCGCCGGCCCGAGCGCCAGGAGTTGCTGGCCGCCCTCTCGCCGGAGGAGGCGGCCGACGCCCTGGAGGAGATGGAGCCGGAGGACCTGACCTCGCTGCTGCGGGAGGCCGAGCCGCAGCGGGCGGCCGAGCTGCTCACCTCGATGGAGCCGGACGAGGCGGTGGACGCCCTGCGCGACCTGGGCCGGGAGGAGCGGGCGGCGCTGCTGGGGCGCATGCCGGCCGCCTCGGCCGCCCGGCTGGCCGAACTGCTCGACTACCCGGAGGACCGGGCCGGCGGCTTCATGACCACCACCCTGGTCACCGCCGGGACCGGGGACAGCGCCGCCGAGGTGGCCGACCGCCTGGCCGACGCCCGCCGGCACGACGTGGACCTCGACGCCGTGGTGGTGGTCGACGACGAGGGCCGCCTGGTGGGCGACCTGCCCCTGCTCGACCTGCTGCTGGCCCTCCGGTCCGAGCCCGACGCCCGGGTGGGCCAGCTCCTGGACGAGGAGGAGCCGGTCACCGTCCCGCCCGACGCCCGGGCCACCGAGGTGGCCGAGCAGCTCATCGACTCCCGGCGCCTCTCCCTGCTGGTGGTGGAGGACGAGCGCCCGGTGGGGCGGATCCTGGCCGACGACGTCCTGGACGCGCTGGTCTCCACCCGGGGCCGGTTCCACTTCCCCCAGCTCTTCGAGTAGGTGGCGTGGTGGCCGACGGGACCGGCGCCCC
>JASHWO010000206.1 GCA_030044045.1 Acidimicrobiales bacterium | reverse complement strand
GCGGCGACCTGTCGGCTCCGGCGGGGACCAGTGCAGCCAAGGGCAACGCCGCGCTGGCCGCCCACTTCCCGGCGGCCAGCGGCAACCCCACCAACCTGGTGATGACGTTTGGCACCTCGGTCTGGCAGGACCCGCAGCCGTTGGCCGTGGCCACACGGTCGCTGGCCTCGTCGGGGGAGCTCCGGTCGACCACCGGGCCGCTCGACCCGAACGGCACCCGGCTCACGCCCACGCAGCTGGCCCAACTCCACCGGGAGCTCGGGGTGTCACCGCAGGAGCTGGCCAAGACGGCGCCGGTCCCGCCGGCCAGCTCCCCGGTGCCGGCGTCGCTGTACGACGCCTACGTGGCGTCCGCCCGCTACGTGTCGGCCGACGGCACCACGGTACAGTGGGAGGCCTCGCTCGCCGCGGGCGGCCCGCAGTCCACAGCGGCCATGCACGCCGTGCCGGCCGTCCGTGACGCGGTGACGAAGGCCGCCCGCCAGGCCGGGGCCACGGACAGCGGGGTGGCCGGCGAGGCGCCGGCCCTGTACGACGTGAGCACCATCTCCGGCAACGACCTGCACCTGATCGTGCCCATCGCCGCCCTGGCCATCGGGCTGGTGCTGGTGCTGGTGCTGCGCAGCCTGGTGGCGCCGCTCTACCTGATCCTGAGCGTCGTCCTCTCCTACCTGGCGTCCCTCGGCCTCGCCGTCATCATCTTCATGGGGATCGCCGGGCTGGGTGGGATCGTCTTCCTGCTGCCGTTCCTCATGTTCGTCTTCCTGCTGGCCCTGGGAGAGGACTACAACATCCTCGTCATGACCCGCATCCGGGAGGAGGCCCACCGGCGCCCCCTGCGGGAGGCGGTGGTGCGGGCCGTGGGGATCACCGGCCCCACGGTCACCTCCGCCGGGCTGGTGCTGGCCGGCAGCTTCGCCGTGCTGGCGGTGGTGGGCGGCAGCGGCACAAGCGGCACCCAGATCCGCGAGATCGGGCTGGGCCTGGCCATGGGTATCCTCCTCGACACCTTCGTGGTGCGCACGGTGCTGGTGCCGTCCACGGTGGCGCTCCTGGGCCGGTGGAACTGGTGGCCCTCGGCCCTCGGCCGCCACCACGCGGAGACGCCCGACCTGGCGCCGGAGCCGGCGGTGGCACCCGGGCCCCGGTGAGCGACATGCCGGCGGTGCGCGTGCCGGCGCCAGCATCCCTCTCCCTCACCCGGCGGCGGGTGCTGCTCATCATCGGTGCGCTCATGCTGGGCATGTTCCTGGCCGCGCTCGACCAGACGGTGGTGTCGACCGCCCTACCCACCATCGTCGGCGACCTCCACGGGGCCTCCCACCTCACCTGGGTGGTGACGGCGTACCTGCTGTCGTCCACCGTGTCCACCCCTCTCTGGGGGAAGCTGGGCGACCAGTACGGCCGGAAGGTGTTCTTCCAGGCCTCCATCGCCATCTTCATCGCCGGCTCGGTGCTCTCGGGATTGAGCGGCTCCATGCTCGAGCTCATCGTGTGCCGTGCCGTACAGGGGCTCGGCGCCGGCGGGCTGATGGTGGGTGCCCAGACCATCGTGGGCGACGTGGTGTCGCCCCGGGAGCGGGGCCGGTACATGGGGCTCTTCATGGCCATGTACGGGGTCACCACGGTCATCGGTCCGCTCGTCGGCGGCCTCTTCGTGGAGTACCTGAGCTGGCGCTGGATCTTCTACATCAACGTCCCCTTCGCCGCCGCCGCCCTGGTGGTGACGGCGCTGGCGCTGCCCGAGGCGCTCAGCCGGGTCCATCGGGTCATCGACTACCTGGGCACCGCCCTGCTGTCGCTGTCCACCACCGCCCTGGTCCTCTTCACCAGCCTGGGCGGTACCTCCTACCCCTGGGGGTCGCCGCTCATGGTGGGCTTCGCCGTGGGCGGGGTGGTGCTGGGGGCGCTGTTCGTGCTGGCCGAGCGGCGGGCCGCCGAGCCGGTGCTGCCCCTGGGCCTCTTCCGGAACAAGGTCTTCACCTCGGCCAGCGCCATCGGCTTCGTGGTGGGCTTCGCCATGTACGGGGCGCTGACCTTCGTCCCCCTCTTCCTGCAGGTGGTCAAGGGCGTGAGCCCGACGGAGTCCGGGGTTCGGCTGTTCCCGATGATGCTCGGGCTGCTGCTGGCCTCCGTGGGCTCAGGGCAGTTGGTCAGCCGGTGGGGGCGCTACAAGGTGTTCCCGGTGGCCGGCACGGCGCTGATGTCGATCGGGTTGTACTTGATGTCGCTCATCGGGGTGGCCACCGGAGTCTGGGCCACGTCCGCCTCCATGTTCGTCTTCGGGGCGGGGCTGGGCCTGGTCATGCAGGTGCTGGTGGTGGCCGTGCAGAACGCCGTCCCCTACGAGGAGCTGGGCACGGCCACCTCGGGCACCACGTTCTTCCGGATGATCGGCGGGTCCTTCGGGACGGCCGTCTTTGGCGCCATCTTCGCCAACCTGCTCACCGGGAATCTGTCCCGGGCGCTCCACGGCGCCACCATCCCGGCCGGCGCGGCCAGTCAGATCGACAACCCGGCGCTGCTGGCCAAGCTCCCGCCGGCGCTCCACGCCGGGGTGGTGGTCGGGGTGGCCCAGACGGTGCAGACGGTGTTCTTCGTAGGCGTCCCGATCTGCGCGGCGGCTTTCCTGCTGAGCTGGCTGCTGCCCGAGGTGCCGTTGCGCCGCTCCATCCGCACCACCGGTGCCGGCGAGGGGTTGGCTGCGCCCGACCACCGCAGCTCGCTCGAGGAGATCCGCCGGTCCGTGGACCGGGCGGCGGCGCGGGAGAACCGGGCCGAGCTCTACCGCACGCTGGCCGACCGGGCGGGCGTCGACCTCCCGCCCCGGGCCTGCTGGCTGCTCTACCGCCTGGCCGACCGGCCGGGATGGACGGTGGGGGAGGTGGCAGCGGGCCTGCGGGTCGACCCGGCGGCGATCGAGCCCGGCCTGTCGGCCCTGGTCGGCGCCGGCATGGTCACCCAGGGCTCGCCGGGGGCTGACGACGGCCACGGCGCGGCGGGCGGGAGCGGCCCGGTCCCCGGCGGCCCGGCCGGCCCGGTCCCCGGCGACGGGTTGCGCCTCACCCCGGCGGGGGAGGTGGCGGTGGAGCGGCTCACCGCGGCCCGCCGGGCCGGCCTCACCGAGCTGCTGGAGGGATGGGACCCCGAAGCGCATCCCGAGGTGGAGCAGATGGTACGCAGCCTGGCCCAGCAGCTCCTCGCCGACGACGACAAGCTCCTCCAGGACGCCAGGTCCCGCCTGCGCTCGGTGGGGTAAGCCGGGGAGAGGACGTCGGCCGGGGCGCGAGCCGGCTCGGTATGGCTGCCGGGGATGCCGCCGAGCCGCCGGATCCAGAACTGGATCGCCGGCCCGATGCACAGGCCGGTGATGACCGTGCCCACCCCCACCGCCCCGCCGAGGAGCCAGCCGGCCACGAGCACGGTGAGCTCCATGGCCACACGCAGCGGGGCCAGTGGTCGGCCGGTCACGCGGTGCAGCCCCAGCATGATGGAGTCGTAGGCGGAGACCCCCATGGCCGCCCGGAAGGCACAGGCCCCCCCGAGGGCCATGGCCAGGGTGGCGGCCACCACGGCGATCAGCCGGAACCCCAGGCCGTGGATGACCGGGAGGCGGGGGAGGACCCAGTTGAGGAAGAGCCCGGACATGAACGGCCAGACGAGGGTGCCTGGTCCGGGCAGGGTGCGCAGGCACAGGGCCACGAGGACGGAGGCCACGCCGGTCACCATCACCGCGTCCCCGAGGGTGATCCCGGTGTGCTCGGAGATCCCGTCCTGGAGGACGAAGAGCGGGCCGAGGCCGAGCGCCGCCCGCACCGTGACGGCGTAGCAGAAGGTCGACAGGGTCACCCCGAAGGCGAACAACGCGGTGCGGCGCAGGCCGGAGGCCATGCTGGTCGGCCGGACGAACGGCGGTGGGGTGCCGGCCACCTCAGGCACCCTTGCGCCCTGCCGTGCCGGCGCGGTGACGGTGCGGCTGGCCAGCGGACATGGCGCAGCCTACCCAACCGGGCCGGCAGGCCGGCGGGGTTCGCTGCCCCGAAGGAGTCAGCGGGCCGCCGGGGTCCGCTGCCCGACCGGGTCCGCGGTCCGACGGGGTCTGCCGGGCTGTCGGTCAGCGTCCGGTCAACACCGCGCGCAGGCGCGCCTCGGCGCCGGGTCCCGCGCCCAGGGCGTCGAGGCCGAGGAGGGCCGCCCCGAGTACCGGTGGCGACCCGGCCAGCGGGCGCAGGACGGCGCCGGGTGCGTGCGCCCGCACGCCCTCGAGCACGAGGCCGAAGAACCGCCGGTTCTCGAAGATGCCGCCCCCCACCACCACCTCGGCCGGCTCGGAGAGGAGCTCCAGCCGAGCGAGCGCGGCGACGGCCATCGCCACCACTTCGCCCACCAGCTCGTCGACGGCCGAGCGGGACGGTCCGTCGCCGATCTCGGCCGCTTCGAGCACGACCCGGGCCAGCGCCACGAGCCGGGCGAACGGCAGCTCGCCGGTGTAGACGGCCTCGAGCACCGCCTCGGGGGTGTCGAGCCCGAGGTGCTCGGGGACCAGCCGGGACAACACGGTGGGCTCGCCCCGGCCGTCGCCGGCCCGCAGCGCCAGGCCGAGCCCCCGCACCCCGAGCCAGGCCCCCCCGGGGGTGACGTCGCCCGAGAGCTCGCCCAGTGACGGGAAGCGCACCGTGTGGTTGCCGGGCCCGATCCCGACGCAGTTGAGACCGGTCCCGCAGACCACCCCCACGCCGAAGGGGCCGGTGGCCCCGGTCCGTAGGACGGCGAAGGCGTCGTTGCGCACGTCGCAACGGACGGTCCACCCGGCGGCCTGCACCGCCGCGCCCACCTTCTCCTCGTCCACCGGCAGGTCGACGCCGGCCAGGCAGTAGACGCCGTAGGGGGCGACGGGGCCCTCGGTGCCGGCCACGCCGGCCACAGCGGCGACGGCCTCGGCGACGGTGGCGGCCAGGTTGTCCACCATCGCCGCCATGCCCACCATCTGGTGGTTGGAGGCGGGACCCCTCGCCCGCCCGAGGACCGTGCCGTCGGTGGCGACGACCACGACGTCGGTCTTGGAGGCCCCCCCGTCGACCGCCAGGAGGACGGGGGGCGGCGCGTCCGTGCCGCCCCGGTCGTCGTTCGTGGTCGGCACGGCGCGCATTGTAAGGGTCCCTGTTACCTTCGGGGCGATGGGTGTGAAGATGGTCATCGTGGGTGGGGGGAGCACCTACACCCCCGAGCTGGTGGAGGGGCTCTGTGACCACCAGGACCGCCTGGTGGTGGACGAGCTGGTCCTGCTCGACCCGGACGCCTCCCGGCTGGGGCCGGTGGGCAGCCTGTCCGAGCGGATCCTCCGCCACCGTGGCTGGGCGGGCCGGCTGGTCACCACCTCGTCGCGGGACCAGGCCCTGGAGGGGGCCGACTTCGTGGTGGTCCAGCTACGGATCGGTGGCCAGGCGGCGCGCCGCTCGGACGAGACGCTGCCCCTCGGGCACGGCTGCCTGGGCCAGGAGACCACCGGCCCCGGCGGGCTGGCCAAGGCCTTGCGCACCGTGCCGGTGGTGCTGGAGCTGGCCGAGGAGACGGCCCACCGGGCGGCCCCGGGCGCCTGGCTGGTCGACTTCACGAACCCGGTGGGCATCGTCACCCAGGCCCTGGCCGACCAGGGCCACCGGGCGTTGGGGCTCTGCAACGTGGCCCGGTGGGTGCAGCGCCGGCTCGGCCACTACCTCGGCGGGGTGGACCCCGACGCCGTCGCCCTGGAGCACGTCGGGCTGAACCACCTGACCTGGGTCCGCTCGGCCACGGTGGACGGCCTCGACCGCCTGCCCGAGCTCCTCGACCGCTTCGGGCCGGAGCTGGAGATGGAGTGCGGCTCCCCGCTCCCGCTCATCCACCTGCTCGAGGCCCTTCCTTCCTACTACCTCCACTACTACTACGCCCGCGACGCCGAGCTGGCCCACCAGCGCACCCCCGGCTACCGCCCCCGGGCCGAGGTGGTGGCCGATCTGGAGGCCGAGCTGCTGGAGGAGTACCGGGACCCGTCGCTGGTCACCAAGCCCGAGGCCCTCTCCCGCCGAGGCGGCGCCTACTACTCGGAGGCGGCGGTGCGCCTCATGGCCTCGCTCCACGCCGGCACGGGCGACGTCCAGGTGGTGGACGCGCGGAACGACGGCGCCCTGCCCGGCTTGCCGGACGACGCGGTGGTGGAGGTGCCGGCGGTGGTCGACCGGGACGGCGCCCACCCCCTCCCGCAGCGGCCGCTGCCGCCGGAGATGCTGGGCCTGGTCGAGCAGTGCAAGGCCTACGAGCGCCTGGCAGTGGAGGCGGCGACCACCGGCAGCCGCGACGCCGTGGTGCGGGCCCTGCTGGCCAACCCCCTAGTGGGCCAGTACCCGGTGGCGGCCGAGCTGGCCGACGCCCTGCTGGCGGCCAACCGCCACTTCCTGCCCCGCTTCGCCGCCCGGCGGTGACGCCCCCGGCCGTCGTGGCCGGAAGATGATATAAGATCTGATATCATAAGAAGATGCACGGCGCTTGGGTGGCCGGTGATCTCCTCCGGGAGCTCCGCCAGGAACGCGGCCTGAGCCAGCGGCGCTTGGCCGAGCTCGCCGGGGTCACCCAGCCGACGATCGTCGCCATCGAGCGGGGGCAGCGGGAGCCGTCGCTCAGCCTGCTGTCCCGGATCCTGGAGGCCGGCGGCAGCGGCCTCGAGATCGCCCGGGTCCCCGTGGATCGGGGCAGCGCCCTGGCGACGGCCAAGCGGGTGGCCTGGGCCCTCGGCCGGTCGCCGGCGGCGCGGGAGGGGCAGGCGGGCTGGGAGGCCGGCGAGGACCGTGCCCTCCGAGCGGTCATCGACCTGGCGGACGGCCTCCGCCGAGCCGGGGCCGAGCGGTACCAAGCCCTCGTGAAGGCCCCCCCGGATCTGATCGGAGACCACCGTTGGGACGCGTTCATCGCCGCGGTGGTCGAGGACGAGAGCGCCCGGAAGGACGTGCAGCCCCCCCGCTGGGTGGACGACCCCCGCCGGTTCGCCAAGCCGTTCTGGTACCTCTCCGACCTCCGGACCCTGCACGCCTGGGAGCTGGCCACCGCCCCCGGCGCGTACCTCCGCCACGGCGTGGTGGCGGCGTCCGCCGAGCTCGAGAGCGTCTGATGGACCGCCAGGAGATCGAGGCGGCACTGGCCGAGCTGGGAACGGAGCTCGACCGGCAGGGCGTGGCGGCCAAGATCTTCGTGGTCGGGGGCGCGGCCATGGTGCTGGCCTTCCGGGCCCGGACAGCCACCGAGGACGTCGACGTCGCCGCGGTCCCCGCCGAGCGGGTCCTGTCGGTGGCGGCGGCGATCGGGGACCGCCGGGGCCTCCGGCCGGGCTGGTTGGACGATTCGGCCAAGATCTTCGTCCCCCCGTTCAAGGAGCCCGATTGGCGGCCGGTCATGCGGATCGGCCGGGTCGAGGTGGTGGCCGCCGATGCCCGCTCGCTCCTGGCCATGAAGATCCGGGCCAGCCGTGGGCGCCGGGACGAGGGAGACGTCCGCTTCCTCCTCGGCCGCTGCGGCATCGGCTCCTACGACCAGGCGGTCGAGCTCTATCGGGAGTTCTTCCCCGAGGACCCGCTGCCCCGGCGAGCGGTGCTGATGCTCCGTGGCCTCCTCCCGGCGGGCGATCCTGCCGAGGGGTAAGAGGCCGAGCGGACAGGCGGCGCGGGCTCGCCGTCCCCCAGCCGGCCCATCGCGGCGTTGTCGTCGGTCGGCCATGGCTCCGGCATGGCCTTCCTCCTCCGCCTCGCGCTGCTTGCCTGGATGAACGGCTCCCTGATCCACACTGCCTGTCCGCTGGGTCTCCAGGGAGAGGAGGATCAGGTGCCGGCCGGCGACCCTGTGGCCGGCGACCCTGTGGCCGGCGCACCAGTGCCCGTGTCGCGGCCGGCGTACTCCTCGCGCAACGCCTTCTTCACGATCTTCCCGGTGCCGGCCCGGGGCCAGTCGGCGCGCACCTCGAGCTGCTCGGGGATCTTCTGGGTCATGAGGCCGGCCTCCCGGCAGAACCGGGCCACCTCGTCGAGGTCGAGCCCGTCGGCATTGCCGGTCATCTCCACCACGGCGCACACCCGCTCGCCCCGCTCGGGGTCGGGCAGGCCGATCACCGCCACCTCGGCCACCTTCGGGTGCTGGTAGAGGACGGCCTCCACCTCGGTGGCGCTGATGTTCTCCCCCTTGCGGACGATCACGTCCTTCAGCCGGCCGGTGATGACCAGATGCCCGTCGGCCCGGAGCGTCCCCAGGTCGCCGGTGCGGAAGTAGCCCTCGGTGTCGAAGGCGGCGGCGGTGAGCTCGGGATCGGTGTAGCCGTGGCAGACCATCGGGCCCCGCACCCGGATCTCCCCCTCCTCGCCGGCCGCCGCCACCCGGCCGTCCAGCCGGACGATCCGCACCTCGGCCCCCTCCACCGGCCGGCCGTCGGTGCGGGCGAGCTGCTCGTCGCTGTCGTGGGGGGAGCCGTTGGCGATCATCGGCACCTCGGTCATGCCGTAGCCGTGGACCACCCCGCGCCCGCCGATCTCGTCCCGCACCTCGAAATGGACCTCGGGGGGCTTCGGCGCGCCGCCGCCGGACATGAGGCGCAGCGAGGGGAGGACGGGGTCGCCCGGCTGCTTGCGCTGCTCGGCCAGGTAGGCGACGTAGAAGGCGGTGCTCCCGCCGACCATGGTCACGCCGTGCCGGCGGAAGAGGGGCAGCACGTCGGGCGCGGAGAAGGCCTCCACCAGGACCGCCGGGAAGCCCAGGCAGAGCATGGTGACGAGGTAGTCGGGGCCGGCGATGTGGGCGAAGGGGAAGGCGATCGAGCCGACGTCGTCCGGCGACATGTCGAGCGCCGCGGCCAGGCCCCAGCCGCCGGCGATGAGGGTCTGGTCGGTGTGGCGGACACCCTTCGGGTCGGCCGTGCTGCCCGACGTGTAGTAGATCCAGCGGACCGGGGCCTCCCCGGCCGGGTCGCCGGCCGGCGGCGGGGGGAGGGTGGCCGGGTCGCCCTCGGGCAGGTCGCCGTCGTCGACGACCAGGATCTCCGGCCCCGCGCCGTTGCCCTCCTCGCCACCTGCCCCCTTGGTGCCGGCGCCGTCACTCGTCCCGCCGTCCCCCTCGCCGTCCGCCCCGTCACCCGGCGCCGGCGCCAGGGCCCGCTCGGCCAGGGCCACGAAGTCGGTGCCCCGCCACTCGCCCGGGACGCAGAACAGCCGCGAGCCGGTCTGGCGTAGGGCGAAGCCCACCTCGCGCTCGCGGTAGAGGTGGATGATCGGGTTCTGCACGGCGCCGAGCCGGCTGAGGGCCATCGACAGCACCACCGTGCTGGTGCGGGTGGGGAGCTGCCAGCTCACCACGGTGCCCTCGCCTACCCCCCGGGCGTGGAGCCCGGCCGCTACCGCCTCCGCCCGGTCCCGGAACCGGCCGAAGGTGAGGACGGCGCCGGCGGCGTCGATCAGCATGGGGTGGTCGGGCGTGGCCCGGGCCCGCCGGTCGACCAGCTCCCAAAGGGTGCGAGCCCCGGTGATCGCCTGCTGTGCCGTCATCGCCACCCTCCGCTGGTCGTGGCCCCCGCCCCGCCCCGGAGCCCCTCTCTACCAGGTAGCCGGCGGCTCGGCGCACCCCGCCACCGGCCCGGGCGCCGGGCCCGGTCGTCGCCCCACCGCCTCGGCGGGGGACGGTGCACCACCCGGCGGGACGTCCCGCGGCAGAGTAAAGGGTGAGGATGGTCCGCCCGATCACCCGGACGGCCCCGATCACCCGGACGGCAGAGCCGGCAAGGGAGGCGACGTGTCTGATCACTACGGCATCGAAGGTGGCGAGCCACCGGCTCCTCGTGACCGCCGGCGGGACGCCCGGATGGTGCTCAGCGGCGTGGTGGGGGTGCTCCTCGTCTGGTTCGCCGTCATCAACCTGCAGGACGTCAGCATCCACTTTTGGCTCACGTCGACCAAGGCGCCGCTCATCGTGGTGATCGTGATCGCCGGGGTGCTCGGCGCGGCGATCACCCTCCTGCTGTCCCACCTCTCGCGGCGGCGTCGCCAGCCGGAGGAGTAGGCGCTGCCGGCCGCCGGCCGACCGGGGGGACCGCCCGGGCCACCAGCGAGCGGATGGCCCGGGCCCCGCGGGCCGGGCCGGCCAGCCACAGGGCCAGGGCCAGCACGGCGCAGGCCGCCACGGTGACCTGCAGCCAGTCCCGCAGGTAGCGGACGATCGTGTCGAAGATGGTGCCGGTCACCTCCGGTGGGGCCCGGGCGGCGGCATGGTCCACGAAGAAGGCCCGGGCGAGGGCCAGGGCGCCCAGCAGGGCCAGCGTGAGCAGGCCGGCCCCGACGGCGATGCGTAGCAACGCCTTGCGCCGGTCGACCGCCACCACCACGGCCATCACCACCAGCAGGCCGGCCACCACCGGCACCGCCCAGCCCGCGGTGGACACCGCCGAGAAGGCGTGCCGGGCCTTGGCCACCTGCCGGCTGGAGGCCAGATCCAGGGTGAGCGTGTCCGCCTTGGCCAACTTGGTCTTGGCGCCGTCGAACAGGGTGATGCCCCGCCGGTCGAGCGCGTCGATGCCCTTGGTGAGAACCGGGGTCAGGTCGGCCACCACCCGGTGGGCCCGGGCCCCGGGGGTGACCTTGCCGGTGAGGACGTCGACCATCTTGGCGTGGGCCCGGCGGTTGACCTGGTCCCACAGGTGGCGGAACCATGTGCTGTCGACCACCCGGGTGAACTGGCGCTGGACTACGCCGCGCAGTTCCTGGGCCAGTGGCGCGGCCAGGAACTGGGCCCGCCGGGGGAGGGCAGCCCGGATCCGGCCCTCCACGTCCACTGCCCGGAAAAGCCGCTCGGTGGCCCGTGTGGCCACGTAGTGGGTCACCACCGCCTCCCGGGCCAGGGGGGCCATGGTGGCCACGTACTGGTCGGTGCTGGTCGTGGTCTCCACCGTCCATGCCGTCGCCACGGCCAGGGGCACCAGCAGCGACGCCAGCACCACCAGGATCCAGCACACCACCTGGCGGGTGCGGAGGAGCCTCCGGCGAGCCGGTGCGTCCATGCCCGAACCCTATGGGCGGGGCCGCCGGTCGCGCACCGGGCACGGACCGGCAGCCGTAGACTGGCCGCGGGTCGGAGGACGACCCGTTGTCCGCCGGTCCGAGCTGCGCGAACATGACGGTCGGGATGACGGTCCGAGGAGGTGCCTGCGCCGTGTCGGTACGGAGGGGCGACAGCGACAAGGGGGAGGCAGGTGCCGCTCTCCGAGCATGAGCAGCGCATCCTGGCGGAGCTCGAAGACTCCCTCGTCCGTCAGGACCCCGGGTTCGCCGAGCGGGTTCGCTCGGAGACGGTCTACCGACACGCCGGGCGGTACTGCAAGTGGGCGGCGGTGGGTTTCGTGGCCGGCGTGGCCATCCTGGTCGCTTTCTACTCGGAGTCGGTGGCCGTCGGCCTGCTCGGGGTGGCGATCATGTTCGTCTCGGCCGTGGTGTTCGAACGGAACCTCCGGCGCATGGGCAAGGCCGGCTGGCACGACCTGACCCGCTCGCTGCGCGACGAGCACCCCTCCGGTGCGGCCGGCGGCATCGAGCACGCCGTGCACGGCGCCCGGGACTGGTTCCGGTCCCACATCCTGCGACGCGGCTCCTAGAGGTCCAGCGGATGGGCAGAGTGGACCAGGGAGCCGTCCAGCCGGGCAAGCAGCGCAAGGCGGAGGAGGAAGGCCATGCTGGAGGCATGGTCGATCGACGACAACGCCGCACTGGCACACCGGCGGCAGGGCCGACCGGGGGGCGGCGAGCCCGCGCTGCTCGTCCGCTGGACCTCTAACCCCTCGGACCGGCGACGTGCGTCCGGGCCCGGAGGTCCCTTGGGTGCCCGCGGGCGGGGAGCGTCCCGGCCGTTGCCTGGCCGTCGATGTCGGCGGCACCAAGATGGCCGCCGGCCTGGTCGACCGGGCCGGCCGCCTGGCCGCCGCCGCCGCCGTCCCCACCCGACCCG
>JASHWO010000205.1 GCA_030044045.1 Acidimicrobiales bacterium | reverse complement strand
CCGGGTGCACCGGCACGGCCACCGCGCCCAGCCGCCAGCAGGCGCGGAAGAGGAGCACCGCCGGCAGGCTGTTCTGGAGTTGCCAGGCCACGGCGTCGCCCCGGCGCACCCCGGCCCGGCGGAGGCGGCCGGCCAGGGCGTCCACCGCCGACGCCACCTCGAGGCCGCCGGGCCGCCGTTCCCCGTCCACCACCCGTAGCCGGCGGGCCGCCGCCGGGGCGGAGAGCAGGGCGTCCAGGGTGCCGCCGTCCCAGGGGCCGCCGGGACGGCGGTACCGGCGTCGGCCGGCGTGCTCCAGGGTGGGCCGGAGCGGACGGGCCCCGGCGATCTGGACGGGCCCCTGCGCTGCCCGCCGCGGTGCCTGCTGTGCTGCCTGGCGAGCCACCTGCCGCGTCACCCCTGCGCTGCCTACCGCTCCGCCGGTCCGCTCGCTGGTGCTAGTGCGGCTGCCAGGCGTCGGGGTCGGCGGTGAGGCGCACCAGCCCTTTCGGGAGGGTGCCCCCGGCCACCTCGGCCAGGGTCACGTGCTCGAGCACCTGGCGCAGGCTGGCCCGCACCGCCACCCAGACGTCCTGGAGGTGGGTGGCCGCTCCCTCGTAGCTGGTGGCCTCCGGCCGGAAGCCCCGCACCTCGGCCAGCGGGCCGTCGAGCGCCCGGATGACCTCGGCCACCGTGATCTCGGCCGCCGGTCGGGCCAGGCGGTACCCGCCCTCGGCCCCGCGCTGGCTGGCCACCAGCCCGGCCCGGCGGAGGTCGGCCATGATGGCACCGAGGAAGCGGGGCGGCAGTCCCTGGTCCTCGGCGAGCATGTCGGCCGTCTGCGGGGCACCGGTCGCCGCCAGTGAGAGGAGTGCCCGAAGTCCATAGTCCACCTTTGCCGGGATGTGCACGACTCGATTCTGCCCCGGCCCGGGGCGGCGGTGGGTCACCGACCGCGGACCGGCCGGCCCGGCGATCATGGCGCCTGCAGCGAGGACCGGCCCCCGCCTACCGGGCGGCCGTCCGGACCCACTGCTGTGCGCCGGCCTGCACGGCGTCCCACGGGCTGCCCAACGGCGGGGTGTAGGACAGGTCGAGGTCGCTCATGGCGTCGACCGTCATCTGGTGGAACAGGGCGGTGGCGGCGACGTCGACGCGCTTGGCCACCTCGGCCGAGCGGTGCCCGAACAGCTGGACGCCGAGCAGCCGGCCGGTCCGGCGGTCGCCGGTGTAGCGCATGGCGATCCGCTCGCTGCCCGGGTAGTACGCCTTGTGGTCGTCGGCCTCGTGGCCCACGGTCACCGGGTCGTAGCCGCCGGCCGCCGCCTCGTGGTCCCGCAGCCCGGTGCGCGAGACCACCATGTCAAACACCTTCACCACCTGGGTGCCGAGGCTGCCAGCGAACTCCCGACTGCCCCCGACGGCGTTCTCGCCGGCCACCCGGCCCTGTTTGTGGGCGGTGGTGCCGAGGGGGAGGTAGGTGCTGCCGAGCAGGCGGTGGCGGGTGACCGCGCAGTCCCCGGCGGCGAACACCCCGGGCAGGTCGGTGCGCATCCGGCGGTCCACCTCGATGGCCCCCTTCACGCCGAGGGTGGCCCCGGCCAAGGCGGCCAGCTCGGTGTCCGGGCGCACGCCGACCACCACCAGCACCAGGTCGACGTCCCGGATCACGACGCCGCCCGCCCCCGATCCCTCCACCCGCAGGCGGCCGGCGGCAGCGGCCGGCGCCCTGGTGATCCGGGTGACGGCGGTCCCGGTCAGCACCTCGACTCCGTGATCCCGCAGTTCAGCATGGACCAGAGCACCCAACGCCGGGTCGACGGTCGGCAGCACCTCGGGCAACTGCTCGACCTGGGTGACGGCCAGATGGCGGGCCACGAAGGCCTCTGCCATCTCCAGCCCGATGTAGCCGGCGCCGACGATCAGGGCGCTGCGGGGAGCCGCCTCCTCCATCTCCTCCAGGGTGGCCATGACGGCGAAGGTGTCACCCATCGTCCGTAGGAGGTGCACCCCGTCCGCCGGCCCTAGGGCGCCCTCACCGGTGAGTCCCCCGATGGGCGGGCGGACCGGCACGGCCCCGGTGCCCACCACCAGGGCGTCGTAGGCCAGCAGCTCCTCGCTGCCGTCCGGCCCGGTGACCGCCAGCTTGCGGTCGGCCACGTGGATCCGGCGAGCCGTCGTGTCGAGCCGCAGTTCCATGTCGGCGGCCTCGAGGTCGGCGACGGTCCGGTGCGCCAGGTCCTCCCAGCGGGGCACCTCGCCCGACACGTGGTAGGGGATGCCGCAGATCGAGAAGTTCGGGAAGCGGTCGGCCACGACCACCGTGACCTCGGCTGCCGGATCCAGCTCCCGGGCCCGCAGGGCGGCGCTGATGCCGGCGTCGCTGCCGCCGACGGCGACCAGTCGCATGTCGTTGCTCCTTTGCTCTGCTGCTCTGCTCGGGCGTCGCGCTTGCTCTGCTCGGGCGTCGCGCTGCTCAGGCCGCCCCGGAAGGCGAGGCGCTCGGTCCGACCTCGGCGCGGGCCGGCGCGACGGTCGTGGCGCCGACGGTCGTGGGACCGGCTGTCGCGGGGTCGGTCGCCACCGGGTCGGTCGCCACCGCGGAAATGCCGTCGAGCGGTATGGCGCCTGCCCGCTCGGGCGGGACGTGATGGGAGGGAAAGACGGCGTCGGCCGCCTCGTCCGGGGTGATGCCGGGGTAGAGGAACCGGATGGTGGCCACCGCCACCACGGCCCCGACCACCTCGGCCCCGATGAACGACAGGGCCGACGAAGGGGCGATGCCGGCGAAGGTGTCCGAGAACATCCGCCCGACGGTGATGGCCGGGTTGGCGAAACTGGTGGAGCTGGTGAAGAAGTAGGCGGCCCCGATATAGGCGCCGACCGCGGCCGGGGTCGTGCGGCTCCGATCGGTCCGGGCCAGGGCGAAGATCACCAGCAGCAGGCCCAGCGTGGCGACGACCTCCGACAGGAAGTGCGCCCCGCTCGCCCGGTCCTTCGTGGAGATGCTGACGGCGGCCTCGGAGAACATGACGTTGGCCACCACCGCACCACCGATGCACCCGGCCACCTGGGCCGGCAGGTAGGCGGCGGCATCGCGCCAGGAGAGGCCTCCGAAGGCGGCGTCCACGAACGACACCACCGGGTTGAAGTGGGCGCCGGAGACCCCGCCGAACATCAGGATGACGGCGAACAGCCCCGCCGCGGTGGCCGCGGCGTTCTCGAACAGCTCCAGCCCGGTGTTGCCGGGCGAGAGGCGCTGGGCGGCGATCCCCGACCCGATCACGACGGCCGCCAGGAACGCACTGCCCAGCAGCTCCGCCAGCAGGCGGCGGGGCAACGGCGCCTCGGTCATGCGGCGAGCTGGACTCGGGACACAGATGGGGCCTCCTGATAACATTTACTCTTGTCGATGTTTTCATCGTGACAGGCTCATCGACAACTGTCAATGAGTAGGTGGAGGGTTCCCGTGGCGGTGCCAGCCAGGACGAGGGGCAGGAACGACGGGGCGGCGGAGCCCGCGGCCTGCGGCGCGTCGGTCACCGAGGCGCCGCTCTCCGAGGCCGATGCCGCGGCACTGGCCAAGGTGATGGCCGCCCTGGCCGACCCGGTACGGCTCCGGCTGTTGTCGTTGGTGGCCTCCAGCCCCGAGGTGTGCTCCTGCGAGTTGGAGGGCCCGCTCGGCAAGAGCCAGCCGACGGTCTCCCACCACACGAAGGTGCTGGCCGAGGCCGGCCTGATCGAGGGAGAGAAGCGGGGTCGCTGGGTGTGGTGGCACGCCGACCGGGAGCGCCTGGCCGGCATCCGTGCGGCCCTCGGCGGGGAGCCGATCGCGTCGTCTAGGGCAGCGGTGAGCCGACCGACGGATCCTCGGGATGCCCGTCGGCGGAGCGTATCCAGCGAACCGTCAGCACCCGTTGGGCATCCCGCTCCTCTTCGAGCAGCTTCTGGCGGGCGCCGAACAGGTCGAACTGGGTGATCAGCCCTTCGAGCCGGTGCGGGTCGCCCCGGTCGACCACCGGCATGGCGCCCACACCGAGGGTGACCATCCGGTCGGCGACGTTGCGCAGGATCTCATCGGGGTAGGCCACGGCCGGTCCCGTCACCATGGCCCCAGCAGCCGTGGCGCCGCGCTGGTGACGACCGGTCAGGACAGCCGACCAGGGGAGGACTCCCACCAGGCCCTCGACGGGATCGAAGACCGGATAGAGGCGCTGGCGACGGACTGGCGAGCCTTCGGGCAACGCCCGGTAGAGATCGTCGAGCGGTCGGTCCGGTGCCACCGTATGGACGTCGGCGTCCATGACCTCCCGCACGAAGGTGGCTTCCAGCGGGTCGACGCCGTACTCCCGCATGACGTGGAACCCCCGCCGGGCCACCTTCTCGGTCAGGATCGACCGCTTGAGGACGAGCACGCTGACGAGGTGGGAGATGGTGGCGGCGATGAGCAGGGCCAACAGGCTGTTCTGGTCGTGGGTCAGTTCGAAGCTGAACACGATGGCCGTGAAAGGCGAACGGGTGACGCCCCCCAACGACCCGGCCATGCCGATGAGGGCGAACACCCCGGGAGAGGCGCCAGGGAGGACGTGGCCGAGCATCCCCCCGATGGCCGCCCCCATCATGAGGATCGGGGCCAGGATGCCCCCGCTGGTGCCCCCGCCCAGTGCCCCGGCCCAGATGACCAACTTCACGACCAGCAACAGCGCCAGGGCCTCCACCGCCAGCTGTCCCAACAGCTCGGCGTGGATGGTGTCGTAGCCGACACCGAGTGCCTTGGGATCGATCAGGCCACCGATACCGATGATCAGCCCGCCGATCAACGGCCACCACATCCAGTGCAGGTGGCCGGTCAGCTTCTTGAACAGGTCCTCGCAACGGTAGACGGCCTGGGTCATGACCCAGGCGGCCAGCCCGGTGGCCAGGCCGATGGCGGCCGCGCCGAGGAGCGCGGCCCCGCCCAGGACCGCATGCGCCGGCACCGGAAAGATCGGCTGGGGGGTCACCAGGCCGGCGCTGGCCATGGCCATCCGGATGCCGTCAGCCGTCGCCGCGGCCAGGCCGATGAGCACCATCGAACGGGGGCGCCATTCGAAGACGAGCAGCTCCACCCCGAACAGGGTGGCCGCCACCGGGGTGCCGAACACGGCGCTCATCCCGGCGGCCGCCCCCGCCACCAACAGCGCCCGGCGCTGGGCGGCCGTCAGGCGGAACAGCTGGCCGACGATCGAGCCGACCGCCCCGCCGGTCAGGATGATCGGCCCCTCGGCACCGAAGGGGCCGCCGGTCCCGATGCTGATGGCGCTCGAGATCGGCTTCAACACGGCGAGCCGAGGCTGGACTCGGCTGCCGTTGATCAAGATCCGCTCCATGGCCTCGGGGATGCCGTGCCCCCGGATCTGCTCGGACCCGAAGCGGGCCATCAGTCCCACGACGAGGCCACCGCCGACCGGGATCACGAGGGCCAGGGCGCCCAGGGTGTTGGCGGCCGGGGACACCAGGGTGACCGAGAGGCGTTGGTAGTAGAGGAGGTTGGTGAAGAACCCGATCATGTCGAGGAGCGCCAGCGCGATCCCCGCCCCCAGCGCGCCGATGAGGACCGCCAGGGGAACGAGTCCCAGCACGGACGGCGTGGTGGTGAAGTCGCCCAGTGATCGCTCGGAGGTGCTGGGCGGTCGGACGTCGGTGCCGACGATGCCGGCGTCGAGCGGTGCCTCCGCGGGCGTACCGCTGAGGGCGTCGACGGCTGCGCTCGCCGTCGCGGTCAGGTCGCCCGGCCCGTCGTGCATGGTCGGATCGGTCGAGTCCGCCGGCCTCACCGCTGCCACCAGCCGGCATGCACGCGGGTCGGGATCGGCCCCCACCCGCCTGTCGGAACAGAAAGCATCGTAGAAGGATGTTATCGTGTAGGGAGTGAGCGTGCCAGACGACGTGTACACCCGGCTCCTGCTGCTCCGCACCGCCCTTCGCCGGTTCGAGCGCTGGAGCGCGCAGCAAGCCCAGGCCGCCGGCTTGACTCCGGCCCAGCACCAGCTCCTGCTGGCCCTCCGCGGCCACCGCCATCCGGACGGTCCCACGATCGGCGAGGTGGCCGACTACCTACTCCTCCAGCATCACAGCGTGGTCGGCCTCGTGGACCGGGCCGAAGCAGCTGGCTTGGTCACGAGGACCAGGGCCGACGACGATCGACGGGTCGTGCGCCTCCAGATCACCTCGACCGGCGCCAAGCGACTGGAGGACCTCTCCGCCCTCCACGTCGAAGAGCTGGCTCGCCTCCATCTCGACATTCCCGCGGTGGCAGAAGGGCTCGCCCCGGCTCACCAAGCCCACGGGCTGGCGACGCCGGCGGCTCGGCGATCGCCGGTCGTCGAAGAACAACCCGGATGAGTAGACATCCAGCGGGGCCGGCACCGTGGCTCAGTGGGCGGCCGACCAGGCGCTGTAGCCGGCCAAGACGACCAGGACCACCGCGGTGAGCCGGCGGATGGTGGTCACCCGCACGTAGCGCAGGAGAGTCTTGCCACCCAGCACGGCAATGGCGGCAACGCACCACAGGGCGGCCACCGAGCCGACGGCGACCGAGAGCGGGGCGTGGTACTTGGCGGCCAGGTTGGCGGTCAGGATCTGGGTGAGGTCGCCCCATTCCGCCAGGAAGATCACGACGAAGGCGGTGAGCACCACGCCGTGCCCGGAGACCGCCCGCTCGGGGACCTCCTCGTCGCCCTTGGTGCTCTCCCACCAGGCGTAGGCCGCGCCGAAGAGGAACAGGCCGGCCACCACGCCGTCGACGGCCTGGTGGGGCAGGACGTGGAAGAGGACCACGCCAACGGTGACGGCGATCGCCACGTGGACCACGAAGGCCCCGGCCGCACCGAGCCAGACCTGGAGGGGCCGGCCCTTGGTCGCCATGACGAGGTTGGCGAACATGGTCTTGTCCGGCAGCTCGCCCAAGAAGATGACAGGGAAGCACGCCAAGGTGACGTAGAGGTCCACTCGCTCCGACCTTTCCGCCGGGCGAGAGGATCGACCACCGCCCGGCCACGACGACATGGCACGAACGGAAGGTCTCGCCCACCTGCCTGCACAGGCCCGGGGACCGGGCGCTCATCACGCCAGCATGTCGATCTCCCGGCGGGGGGCTACTCCCCGACCACCGACAACCCTAGCCGACAGGAAGCCCTGCCTCGGTAGGCCAGGTGCCCTGACGCGGGGTTCGACTACCGCCCTACACTTCGCCCCATGCCCCGAAAGCGTCTGCACCTCTCCGGCGACCCGAAGGCCGATGAGCTCCTCACCAGGACACCGCTGGCCCTCGTCGTGGGCCTGGTCCTGGACCAGCAGATCCCCCTCGAATGGGCCTTCCGGGGCCCGGCCGAACTGGCCGACCGGCTGGGCACGGCGCTCGACGCCGGGGCCATCGCCGCCATGGACCCGGACGAACTGGTCGAGGCCTTCTCCCGCAAGCCGGCCCTCCACCGCTACCCGGGCTCGATGGCCGCCCGGGTCCAGGCGGTGTGCCGCACCGTGGTGGACGAGTACAGCGGCGACGCCGCCCGAATCTGGAACGGCGCGGCCGACGGCAGGGATCTCCTGCGCCGGGTGGCCGCGCTGCCCGGTTTCGGCGACCAGAAGGCCCGGATCTTCGTAGCCCTCCTCGGCAAGCAGCTCGGGGTGCGGACGGCGGGCTGGGAGGCAGCCTCCTCGCCGTTCGGCGAGCCGGGCACCTACCGCTCGGTGGCCGACATCGTCGACGCCGACAGCCTGGCCAGGGTGCGCCAGTACAAGCAGGCCATGAAGGCGGCCAAGAACGCGGCCGCCGGGGCAGCGGCCGGCACGTCACGATCGGGGAAAGGGAAGGCGGGCGCCCGCAGCCGGTGAGCTGGTCGCTGGCCGATCGCCGGATCTACCTCTGCACCCCCGACCGGCCGGACCTCGAGGCGTTCGTCGCCGCCTGCGTCCGGGGCGGGGTCGACGCGGTCCAGCTGCGTGAGAAGCACCTGGACGCCCGGCCCCTGCTGGCCCGGGCCCGCCTGGTGCGGCGGGTCTGTACCGACCTCGGGGTCCCCTTCGTCCTGAACGACCGCCCGGATCTGGCGCTGGAGGCGGAGGCGGACGGGGTCCACGTGGGCCAGGACGACGCCCCGCCGGCCCTGGCCCGCCGCATCCTCGGCCCGGTCGCCCTGGTCGGCCTGTCCACCCACTCCCCCGCCGACCTGGCGGCGGCCGACGGTGAGCCGGTCGACTACCTCTCGGCCGGCCCGGTGGTGCCCACCCCCACCAAGCCCGGCCGGCCTGGCACCGGCGAGGGCTACGCCGCCCTGGCCGCCGCCCGGTCGGCGGTGCCGGTGTTCGTGACCGGCGGGGTGTCGCCGGCCACCGCGCCCGGCCTGGCCGCCGCCGGGGTACGCCATTTCGTGGTGGTCCGCTGGCTCACCGAGGCAGCCGACCCCGAGGCAGCCGCCCGGGAGCTGCGCCGGGTCATCGACGGCGCCCTCGGCCCGCCGCCAGCCGGTGGCCGGTAACCGCCCCGCGCCTACCACCGGCCCCGCCACCCGAACGGCCCAGCCGGCCAGCGGCCGGCAACCGCCCCGCTGCCCCTACCGCTGCCGCTCCACCCAGCCGATGAGGGTGGCCACCACCCGCGGGTCGGCCCGGAGCCAGTGACCCGCCCCCGGCACCACCCGCAGGTCTGCCGGTCCGGTGGGTGCCGCCGCGTCGGCCAGGGCCCGGGCGGCGGCGGCCGGCACCTCGTCGTCGGTCGAGCCGTGGACCACCAGTAGCGGGCGCCCACCCAACCGGCCCGCCGCCTCCAGCGGGCGCAGGGCCACCAGATCGGCCGCCCAGGCCGCCTCGTCGGCCGGGAAGCCCTCGGTGCGGATCACCCCGCTGGTGCGGCAGCGGTCGAGCACCGCCTCGACGTCGGCCACCCAACCAACCAGGTCGGCCGGCGCCGCCAGCGCCGCCACCCCGGCCACCCGCCCGTCGGCCACCGCCGCCCGCAACGCCAGGGCGCCGCCCAGCCCGAAGCCCACCAGCCAGATCCGCCCGTCCGGGCCCACCAGGTGGTCGACGAGGAAGGAGAGATCCTCCAGCCAGCCGGCGGCCGAGAAGTCGCCCTCGGAGCCGCCGGCGCCCCGGAGCATGCCGATGGCCACCTGGAACCCCGACTCCAGCGAGAGCCGGTCGGCCAGCGCCGGGTAGGTCCGGCCGGCCTCGGCTGCCCCGCCCCGGGCCCGGGGCAGCTCGTGGCAGAGCAGGAGCACCGGGCCGGGCGCCATCCCCGGGCCGGTGGCCGGACCGGTGGTGTAGGTCTGGAGCACCCCGGCCGGGCCGTCCACCAGGTGCCACGGCCCGTCCTCCGGCGGGATCCCCCGGTCCGGTCCGGTGGGTGTCGGCACGGTGGGCAACAGGGTGGCGGGGTGGCGGGGTGGCGGGGCTCGGGACGGGCAGCGCCGGCGGGGTGGCGGTCAGATCCCGATCCGCTGGGCCAGCAGCTCCCGGTGGTAGGCCGGGTCGCCGAAGAGCAGCTCCGACGACTTGGCCCGCTTGAAGTAGAGGTGGGCATCGTGCTCCCAAGTGAAGCCGATGCCGCCGTGGATCTGGATGTTCTCGGCGGCGGCGTGGAAGTAGGCCTCCGAGCAGTAGGACTTGGCCAGGCTGGCCACCGCCGGTAGCTCGTCGGAGTCCTCGGCCGCCGCCCACCCGGCGTAGTAGGCGGCGGACTTGGCCGACTCCACCTCCAGCAGCATGTCGGCGCACTTGTGCTTGATGGCCTGGAAGCTGCCGATGGGCCGGCCGAACTGCACCCGGGTCTTGGCGTACTCGACCGACGAGTCCAGGCAGTGCTGGGCCCCGCCGACCTGCTCGGCAGCCAGGGCCACGGCGGCCAGGTCCAGGGTCTTGGACAGGCCCTCGGCGGCCCCACCCTCGGCCCCGATCAGCCAGGCCGGGGTGGAGGAGAGCTCCAGCCGGGCCTGTTTGCGGGTCTGGTCCATGGTGGGCAGTGGGGTCCGGGCGAGCCCCTCGGCGTCGCCCAACACCGCGAAGAGGCTGAGCCCCTTGTCCGTACGCCCCACCACCAGCACCAGGTCGGCGACGTGCCCGTCGATCACGAAGTTCTTGTGGCCGTCGAGGGTCCAGCCGTCCGCACCCTGGCTGGCGGCCAGGGTCACTGCGTCGAGATCCCACCGCCCGCTGTCCTCGGTGAGCGCCAGGGTCCCGATGGTCTCGCCGGAGGCCAGGCCGGGCAGCAGGTGCCGCTTGGCCGACTCGTCTCCCGAGGTGAGCACGGCGTTGGCCGCCAGGGCCACGGTGGCGAAGTAGGGCGCGCACAGCAGGGCGGCCCCCATCTCCTCCAGCACCACGATCAGCTCCACGTAGCCGAAGCCCGACCCGCCGTACTCCTCGGGGATGGTCAGCGACTGCAGCCCGAGCTGGTCGGCCATCTGGCGCCACACCGCCGGGTCGTAGCCCTCGGTGGTCTCCATCAGGCGCCGCACCTCGGGCTCGGGCGACTTCTCCTGCAGGAAGCGGCGGACCGCGCGGCGCAGCTCGTCCTGCTCCTCGCTGAAGGCGAAGTTCATCAGTCGTGTCTACCATCCCTGCCGGCCGGCCGACCAGCGGGCGCCCGGTGTGGGAACCTGGGGCATGGCCGAGGCGACCCGTCAGCTCACCCGGATCTGGGAGGACGCCACCTGCGAGGTCCACCGCATGGTGGTGGGCCCCATGGACAACAACGTGTACGTCGTCCGCTGCCGGCGGACCGGCGACGCTGTCTTGGTGGACGCGGCCAACGAGCACGAGTCGCTGCTGGAGGTCTGCCGGCGGCTCGGGGTGCGCAGCGTGGTGGAGACCCACGGCCACTGGGACCACGTCCAGGCCGTGCCGGCCGTACGCGAGGCGGGCATCTCGGTGGCGGTCACCGCCGCCGACGCCGGCATGCTCCCCTCCTACGACCTGGTGCTCCCCGACGACGAGGTGCTGGAGGCGGGCCGCCTGCGCATCCGCACCGTCGCCACCCCGGGCCACACCCCCGGCTCCATGTGCTTCGGTGTGGAAGGCACGCCCCTCCTGTTCTCCGGGGACACCCTCTTCCCCGGCGGGCCGGGCATCACCTCCTTCAAGGGCGGGGACTTCCCCACCATCATCCGGTCGATCGAGCAGCGGCTGTTCTCCCGGTTCGACGCGGGGACCCTGGTCCTGCCTGGCCACGGGGCGTCCACCACCATCGGGACCGAGTCCCCCCACCTCCAGGAGTGGATCGACCGCGGCTGGTGACCGGGACGCCCCTGCTCACACCGCCGTGCCCGGACGCCGGGGCTCGCGCACCAGCTCGATCCCCTCGGGCAGCCCGTCCACGGTGACCGCGCCGTCCGGCGCCACCTCGACGTCCACCCGGGCCCCGGCCAGGGGGATACCCTCCACCCGCAGCGCCCCGATCTCCGGCGGGACCATCGGGGCCAGCCAGGTCTTGCCGTAGGGGACCCAAGGGTCGAAGCGCAACAACGTGCGCAGGCAGAGCAGGGGCGACGCCGCCGCCCAGGCCTGGGGCGAGCACGACGTCGGGTAGCCCACCGGCACCGGCAGCTCCTGGCGGTCGAGGCCGCTGTAGAGTTCGGGCAGCCGCCCGCCCTGGGCCGCCCCGGCGTCGATCAGCGACAGCACCAGCCGCTGCGCCCCCTCCTCGAACCCGTAGCGGGCCAGCCCGGCGGCGGCGATGGCCGTGTCGTGGGGCCACACCGAGCCGCAGTGGTAGCTGACCGGGTTGTACCCGCCCATGGAGGTGGCCAGCGTCCGGATGCCCCACCCGCTGTACATCTCCGGGCCGAGCAGGTGGCGGGCCACCTGCGGCGCGCGCTCCTCGTCCACGATCCCGGTCCAGAGACAGTGGCCCATGTTCGAGGTGAGCGAGTCGATGGGCCGCTTGTCGGGGCCCAGCCCCACGGCGTACCACCCCCGGTCCTCCAGCCAGAAGTCCCGGTTGAAGGCGGCCTTCAGGTCCGTCGCCCTGGCCCGGTAGCGCTCGAAGGTGGCCACGTCCCCCTGCTCGTAGGCGAAGTGGGCCCGGGCCAGGTAGGCGCCGTAGACGTAGGCCTGCACCTCGCAGAGGGCGATGGGGGCCTGGGCCACCCGGCCGTCGGCGTAGCGGATGGCGTCCCAGCTGTCCTTCCACCCCTGGTTGGCCAGCCCCCGGTCGGTGGCCCGGTGGTACTCCACGTAGCCGTCGCCGTCGGCGTCGCCGAACTCCTCGATCCAGGCCAGGGCCCGGTCGGCGTTGGGCAACAGCTCGTCCACCTGCTCCCGCCCCAGGCCCCACCGCCGCAGCTCGCCCAGCAGCATCACGAACAGCGGGGTGGCGTCGGCCGTGCCGTAGTAGATGCTCCCGCCCCCCAGGGAGAGCGAGGCCGCCTCGCCGAACCGCATCTCGTGCAGGATCCGCCCCGGCTGCTCCTCGTGCGCCGGGTCCACGTCCCGGCCCTGGAACCGGGCCAGCGTCTGGAGCACCCCCAAGGCCAGGTCCGGGTCGACCAGCAGGGCCGACCAGGCGGTGAGCAGCGAGTCCCGCCCGAACACGGTCATGAACCAGGGCGCCCCGGCGGCCACCACCATCCGCTCGGGGAAGTCCGGGTCGAAGAGGCGCAGGGCCCCCAGGTCCTCGGCGCTGCGGGCCACCACCCCGGCCAGTCCCGGGTGGTCCGTCCGGACGTGGGGCACCTGCCGGCGCCAGCGGGCCAGGCGCTCGGCCGGCTCGGCCCGCTCCACCGGCTGGCCACAACGGTACCGGGGCAGCACCAGCGAGGAGTCGATGACCGGCACCACCTCCATGCAGGCCGTCCAGCTCCCCCGGCCGGGCACCACCACCTTGGCCTCGACGTGGTCGTCGGAGATGCGGAACCCCGAGACGGCGCTGCCCTCGTCGCCGGTGGCGGCGAAGCGGAGCTGCACCCCCCGGCTGGTGGACCCCCGGCGGTAGGAGACGACCAGGCAGCCCTCCTCCACCGTGCGGGTGATCTCGCCGTCGGGGTCGGTGCCGGCCCGGCCCTCCTTCACGGCGAACAGGTCGGCGAAGTCGGCGTTAACGAAGGCCTCCACCAGGCAGGTGGTGGCCTCGTCGCCGACGTTGCGGATCTCCAGGTCCTCGCGCATGCCGTTGCCCACGTAGCGGGACCGGAACACCATCAGGGTGGAGTCGGCCCGGCCCGCCGCCGGCCACCCCCGGGAGACGAACACCGCCGAGAACGGGTCGTGGTCCACCGCGGCCAGCGACTCCAGCCGGCGGCCGTCGATGCGCAGCTCCAGGCGGGAGATGACCCGGGTGTCGCGCACGAACAGGCCGTGGGCCGTGCCCGGCACGATGTCGCCGGCCCGGTCGCTGATGGCGAAGGTGGACTCGTCGACCAGGGTCACGGCGCCCCCGGGACCGGTGGTGGCCGCATGGCCGGCGTACGTCCACGGAGATGCCACCGGCTGGGAGCGTACCGCCCACCGCCGCTGCCGCCCGGCCGCCAGGGCCGCCGCTGCCGCCACGGCGGCCCGACGGAGCTACCGCTCACGGGCGCCGGAGCAATTTCCCCTACCGGGGTGTTGTAAATCCGACCGGAGAGGTAGACTTTCAGTCGTGGCACCCTCCCCGCAGCCGGCGCCTCCTCCGGAGGCATCGCCCCCGCCAGCCGCCCCGACGCCCCTGCTGCAGGTCGAGGGCCTCCACGTGGCGGCCGAGGGCACCGAGATCCTCCGGGGGGTGGATCTCACGGTGGCCGCCGGCGAGGTGCACGCCCTGATGGGACCGAACGGGGCCGGCAAGTCCACCCTGGCCAGCACCCTGATGGGCCACCCGGTCCACCGGGTGACCGCCGGCAGCGTCCGCTTCCTGGGGGAGGACGTGACCCACTGGGCCACCGACGCCCGGGCCAAGGCCGGCATCTTCCTCGCCTTCCAGTACCCCGAGTCCATCGACGGGGTGTCGGTGATCCAGTTCCTCCGCCAGGCCATGTCGGCTCGGCGGGGGGAGGACCTCTCGGTGCTGGAGGTGCGCTTCGCCATGACCGAGTGGATGGAGCGGCTGGGCATCGACCCGGCCTTCGGCGAGCGCCACCTGAACCAGGGGTTCTCCGGCGGCGAGAAGAAGCGCAACGAGATCCTCCAGATGGCCCTGCTCGAGCCCCGGCTGGCGGTACTGGACGAGACCGACTCCGGCCTGGACATCGACGCGCTGCGGGTCGTGGGCCGGGGGGTGCACACCGTCCGGGAGGCTCATCCCGACCTGGGGGTACTGGTCGTTACCCACTACCAGCGGCTGCTGGAGGACCTGGTCCCCGACCGGGTGCACCTGCTGGTGGACGGGCGGGTGGTGGAGAGCGGCGGCCCGGAGCTGGCCGCCCGGATCGAGCGCGGAGGCTACGACGAATGGCGGGCATGAGATGGTGGCAGCAGGCGACCACATGACGGCGGGCGGCGGCCCGGACCCGATCGACGTGGAGGCCGTCCGCAAGGACTTCCCCCTCCTCTCCCGCACCGTGCACGGCCGCCCTATCGTGTACCTGGACTCTGCCGCCACCGCCCTCCAGCCGCGCCAGGTCCTGGGGGCCATGGAGCGGTACTACGAGACCACCCACGCCAACGTCCACCGCGGCGTCTACGCCACGGCCGAGGAGGCCACCCGCCGCTACGAGGACGCCCGCCTGGCCGTAGGTCGGTTCGTGGGGGCCCCGGACCCGGTCCGGGAGATCGTCTTCACCAAGAACGCCACCGAGTCGATCAACCTGGTGGCCCACGCCTGGGCCCGGGCCAACCTGGCCGCCGGGGACGCCGTGCTGCTCACCGAGATGGAGCACCACGCCAACATCGTGCCCTGGCTCACCCTGGCCGAGGAGCGGGGCGTGGTCCTGCGCTACCTCCCGGTCGACGACGAGGGCCGGCTCGACCTCTCCGACCTGGCGCGCCAGCTCGACGGGGTGAAGCTGGTCGGGGTGACGGCCATGTCCAACGTGCTGGGCACCGTCAACCCGCTCGACCGCATCGCCACGGCCGCCCACGCCGCCGGGGCCCTGGTGCTGGCCGACGGTGCCCAGTCCGTGCCCCACCTGCCGGTGGACGTGGCGGCGCTGGGGGTGGACTTCCTGGCCTTCTCCGCCCACAAGATGCTCGGCCCCACCGGCATCGGCGTGCTCTGGGCCCGGGCCGACCTGCTGGAGGCCATGCCCCCGTTCCTGGGCGGCGGCGGGATGATCCTCGACGTCCGCACCGACCGGTTCGTGCCGGCCGAGCCGCCGCAGCGCTTCGAGGCGGGCACCCCGCCCATCGCCGAGGCGGTGGGGCTGGCGGCGGCCGTCGACTATCTCTCGACCGTGGGAATGGCCCAGATCCGGGACCACGAGCGGGCGCTCACCGGCCACGCCCTGGCCACGCTGGAGGAGCGGTTCGGCGGGGACTGCCGGGTCTTCGGGCCGCCGGCCGGACCGGACCGGGGTGGGGTGCTCTCGCTGGCCTTCCGCGACGTCCACCCGCACGACCTGGCCCAGGTGCTGGACCAGTACGCGGTGTGCGTCCGCCCCGGCCACCACTGCGCCAAGCCACTGATGCGCCGGCTCGGCGTGCCGGCCACCGCCCGGGCGTCGTTCGGCCTGTACAACGACGAGCGCGACGTGGACGTGCTGGTCGAGGGGTTGGTCGAAGCCGGTAGATTGTTCGGTTGATGGCCGACCTCGAGGAGCTCTACCGGGAGATCATCCTGGACCACTACCGCTCGCCGCGGAACCGGGGCGAGCTGCCCTCGCCGCCCGCCCACCGGGTCGAGGGGTTCAACCCGCTCTGCGGCGACGAGGTGGTGGTGACCCTGGTGGTGGAGGACGGCACGCTGGCCGACATCAAGATCGGCGGCACCGGCTGCTCCATCAGCCAGTCCTCGGCGTCGTTGATGTCGGGGGCGGTCAAGGGCCAGCCGCTGGAGGAGGTGCACCGCCTCATCCGCACCTTCAAGTCGATGATGTCCATCCACGAGGCCTCGCTGGGTGGCGGTCCCGAGGTCGGCGACGGCGACGGCAGCGCCGAGGCCGGTATCCCGGAGGGGGAAGACCCCGACGGCGACGCCGGACCGGCGACCGGGGAGGCGGAACCGGTGGACCTGCAGCAGCTGGGCGAGCTGGCCGCCCTGCAGGGGGTGGTCAAGTTCCCGGTGCGCATCAAGTGCGCCACCCTGAGCTGGAACACGCTCACCCAGGGCCTGCGGGAGCTCGCCGGGCCCTAACTCCGCGCCAAAACCAGCACGGCCGGCATGGGGATGGGGCCCCACGCAGCGGAGGAGCCTGGGTTGGGGTGCCCAGGCGGGCGATAAGCACTGTCTCAGGAGCAGGGAGTGGGGTCGTATGTGGGCGCCGGGGCCGACGGGGCCACCGTGTCCGAGGGCGCGGCGGTGGCGGCCGACCCCGGCCCGGTGGCGCCGACCGCGGTAGCCGCCGACGCCACGGCCGGTGGCGGGGTGGGCACCAGCGTTGTGTTCGGCGGCGGCGAGGTCGGGGCCTTCAGCTCGCTGCCGAAGACCGACGCCAGCATCTGCTGGGCCTCCGGCTGCTGCACGAAGAGCACGTCGCCCCACGGTGTGACGTAGCCCACTGTGAACGTGGGCAGGGTCATCGTCTTGATCGCTGTGGCGTTGATCGAGTGGAAGTCCTCGGCCAACCCCACCAGGTCGCCCAGCGAGAAGCCTGTGTCGATGGCGATCCCCTGGGGCAGCGAGCCCAGGAAGGCGTTCAGGGCCAGCGGGTTGTACTCGGTCTTTGCCTTGTCGATCAGGGCGCGGAGGAAGTTGTCCTGCCGCTTGATCCGGCCGAGGTCGCCGGCCGGTGTTGTCTGCCACTGCCCTGTGGCGTAGTACTGGTAGTGCCGGCTGCGGGCCACCGCCAGGGCCTTGGTGCCTGTGAGCAGCACGCAGCCCGGGGTGGTGACGTCCAGGCCCGACTCGTTGACCCCGTATGTGTGCGGTGTCTCGTTGAATGTCCGGGTCGGGTACTTGAAGTCCATGCGCACGCCGCCCAGGGCCTTGACCGCGCCCTTGAACCCGCCGAAGTCCACCTGCACCACGTGGCTGATGGGGATGCCGAAGTTGTCCTGGACGGTCTGGACCAGCAGTGTGGGCCCGCTGTTGTAGGACGAGTTGATCCGGTTGATCTTCCCGAATGTCGTGACGTTCTTGCCCACCATCGACACCATGGTGTCCCGCGGGATGGAGACGATCGAGATCTGCTTGGTGGCCGGGTCGACGTGCCAGATCATGGTCACGTCGCTGCGCTGGCCGCCCACCTGTGTCGATGTGCCGTAGGACCTTGTGCCCGCCGAGTTGCCCACCCGGGAGTCGGAGCCGATGACCAGCATGTTGAAGGGCTGGCCTGTGACCTGCTGGGTCTCCGAGGCGATGTGCACCTTGGTGATCTGGTCGTAGCGGTAGCGGGCGTAGCCGTAGGCGGCGGCCACCGCCAGGAGCGCCAGCACCACCAGGGCCACGATCGGCGTCAGGATCTTGCGCCGGGTGCTCCAGCGGCGGTGCCCCCGCCCCCGCCGGCCCCTGCCGTCCCCGCCCTGCCGTGCCACCTGGTCGCCGAGGGCGCGCAGGCCCCGCTCGTTGGCGACCGACCCCTGGCCGCCGCCCCCGCCGACCTGCGAGCCGAGGGCGCGTAGCCCGTCCTCGGGGAACGAGCTGCCCCGGCGGCGGGGAGCGGAGCCGGACGGGTCGCCGGGTGGGCGACGGCTGGCCATACCGGACACGCTAACGACTGGCAGCCTGGCGCAGTGGGCACCCCCACCCTGCCTGTCCGCTGGACCTCTGGGCGTCAAGGTGCTCCGGGACGTCGGGCAGGCGTCAGCTCAGGCCGTAGGCGGCGTAGCCGGTGCGCTCCAGATCCTCGGCCAGCGCCGGCCCGCCGGTGGCCACGATGCGCCCGCCCACCAGCACGTGCACGGCGTCGGCCCGCAGCTCCACCAGGAGGCGGCGGAAGTGGGTGACCGCCAGCACCCCGAGCCCCCAGTCGGTGGTGGCCCGCTCCAGCCGCCGGGCCACCGCGCCCAGGGCGTCGACGTCGAGCCCCGAGTCGATCTCGTCGAGCACGCAGAAAGGTGGACGGAGCACGCCGAGCTGCACCATCTCGTTGCGCTTGCGCTCGCCGCCCGAGAGGTCCACGTTCAGCGGGCGGTGGAGGAACCGATCGTCGAAGCCGATGGCCCGGGCTTCGGCCCGGATGCGCTCGGCCAGCGGCTCGGCCGCGCCGTCCCGTTCCCCGCCGTCCCCGCCGCCGGCGGCGCCCCGGCCGGCCAGGGCCTCGGCCAGCACCGGCTCCAGGCGCACGCCGGGCACCTCGATCGGCTGCTGCAGCGCCAGGAACAGCCCGGCCCGGGCCCGCTCCCAGCTCGGCCGGCCCACCAGCTCCCGGCCGTCCAGGCGGATACTGCCCCCGGTGACCACCGTGCCCGGCCGGCCCATGAGGGCGTGGGCCAGCGTGCTCTTGCCCGAGCCGTTCGGCCCCATCACCACGTGGACCTCGCCGCCACGCACCAGCAGGTCCACCCCGTGGACCACCTCGCGCCCGCCGGCCTCGGCGTGCAGGTCCTCCACCTCCAGCACGTGCCCGGTCACGGCAGCACCACCGACACCTCGTCCCCCTCCACCACCACGTCGTAGACGAGGACCGGCTTGGTGGCCGGGAGCGTGCAGGCAGCGCCCGTCCGCAGGTCGAAGGTGCTGCCGTGCTGGGGGCACTCCAGCTCGCACTCGTCCTCCCACACCTCGCCCTCGGACAGGGAGTAGTCCTCGTGGCTGCAGCGGTCGTCCACGGCGTAGAAGTCGTCGCCGATGCGCACCAGGGCGATGCGGTAGGACGCGCCGTCGAACCGCCGGGCCTGGCCTGGCGCCAGGTCCTGGCGGCGGCAGAGCACCACCCGCTCACCCATGGCCGTCACCCAGCCCGCCCGGGCGCCCACTGTCGCGTTCCCTGATGGCGGGCTCCTCCGATGCGTGGGGCCCCACCATGCCCATCGATGGCACGTCGGCCGTGCCGCCCAGCCCGAGGGCGTCGGCCAGGCGGATCCCGACCTCCCGGCGCAGCCGGTCCACGGCGGCCGGCACCGGCGAGCGCTCCACGATGTCGTCGAAGAACCCGAGCACGATGAGCTGCTCGGCCCGCGCCGGCGGCACCCCCCGGGACTCCAGGTAGTAGCGCTGGTCCTCGTCCACCGGGCCCACGGTGGAGGCGTGGCTGCAGCGGACGTCGTTCTCCTCGATGTCGAGGTTCGGCACGGAGTCGGCGTGGGCCCGCTCGTCCAGCACCAGGTTATGATTGGTCTGGAAGGCCTCGGTCCGTACCGCGCCGTGCCGGACCCGGATGAGCCCGCTGTAGACCGAGCGCGCCGTCCCGGCCACCGCACCCTTGCAGAGGAGGTCGCTGGTGGTGTGGGGCGCCTGGTGGTCCTGAAGGGTGCGCACGTCGTGTACCTGCTCGCCGGTGCCGAGGTAGGCCGACCGCAGCTCGCAGTGGGCGCCCGGCCCCGCCGCCGAGGCGCCGGTCCGCAGGCGGTCGTACACACCGCCCAGCCCCACGGTGAACGTGCGGAGGCGGGCGTCGCGGCCGGCCCGGGCGGCCAGGCGGCCGAGGTGCCAGGCCCCGGTGCCCAGGACCTGCAGGGCCACGTAGGCCAGGTCGGCGCCGTCGCCCACGTCGAGCTCGACCACCGGCACCACCAGCGCCGGCCGGTCCCCCGGCGCGCCGGCCGTGACCTCCACCACCTCGGCCTGGGCCCCGGTGCCCAGGCGCACGACGGTGTGCGGGAACACGGCCGGCGCTCCTCCGGCGCCCTCGCCGGGTGTCGTAGCAGTGGCCTGCTCGCCCGCCCGGCCAACCCCCGTCCCGGCAGCGGCCGTGGTGCCCTCACCGGCGTCGCTCGGTCCTCCGACGGCGGCGCCGGCACACCAGTGCACCACCACCACCGGGTCGGCCAACGACACGCCCGCCGCCACGTCCACCACGACGGCGTCCGGCACAAAGGCGTCGTGCAGGCGCACCAGGGCGTCGCCGCCGGTAAGGACCGAGCCGAGCAGCGGGCGGTCGTCCCGGCCGCCGCCGGCGGCCGCCCCGGATCCGGCGGCAGCCCGGCTGCTGGCGTCGCCGTCGTCGCCGTCCGCCACCAGCCTCCCGACCATCACCCCCTCGGGCAGCCCGGCGCGGTCGACCCGCACCGGGTACCCGTCGACCACCACCACCAGCGCGCTGCGCACCGGCAGGTCGGCCATCACTCCGGCCACGAGCTCCTCGAGCCCCGGGTCGGCCGGCGCCCCGGCAGCGGGGGGGCCAGCCGGTTGGTAGGCGCCGAGGTCGAGCCGGTCGACGGGCGTGTAGCGCCAGACCTCCTCCTTCTCCGAGGGGAGCGGCGACGCCTCGAAGTCGGCGAACGCCTCGGCGCGGCGGCGCCGGAGCCACTCAGGCCCGGCCAGCGCGGCGGCGCCGTCGACGGTGAAGGTGTGCAGGACTCGGACCTCTTCTCGTGCTCGACCGGACGACCCGGTCGGGCGCCGCGCCGGTCGCGCCAGCGCCATCTCCCGGGACGGACGGCGGGGCCCGCCTCGGGCCTCGGGGTCAGTTTATAGAGGTCCGGCGGGCCGGCAGCGTGGGTCGGGGTGTCGCCGGCGCCCGGACGGTGCCGCGGACCACCCTCCCTCCCCGCTTCCGCGGCCGCTGAGGGTCCCGCCGCAGGGCCTTCAGCGCCAGGGTCTCTCAGGGCCAGAGGGTCTCTCAGGGCCAGCGGCGACGCCAAGGGGCCCCGAGGCCAGGGCCCTGAGCACCAGGACCCTCAGCGCCGGCGACGACGCCACCAGCGGCGCCCGGCGCGGGCCTCCTGGGCCTCCTGCTTGGCGTCCTCGGCCCGCGCCTCGGCCACCGCCTCCGGGGCCACCCGGTTCACGATCTCCTCGGCGTTGCCCAGCAGCTCCGCCACCGCGTCGCCCGAGTCGGGCTCGTCCTCGATGGCGGGCTCCACCAGGCTCCCATGCACCCAGCCGGCGTCGGCCAGGCGCCGCTCGTAGGCCGGGCAGTCGGCCGGGCAGCGCCAGGGGGCCTCGGGCGCCAGGTCCAGCACGCAGAACCGGGCCACCTCGCCGGAGGCGTAGGTGCGGCTCTGGAAGTGCTTGCACTCCTCTCGCATGGGCACGCCCCCCATCGTGCCACCCCGGGGCCCGGGCGTCACCACCGGCCCGGCGCCGGCATAGCCGCCGACCACGGCCCGGCCGGCGGCCGGGAGCCCGGTCAGCCGACCGAGCCCTCCATCTGCAGCTCGATCAGCCGGCTCCACTCCACCGCGTACTCCATGGGGAGGGTCCGGGTGACCGGCTCGATGAAGCCGTTGACGATCATCCCCATGGCCTGGCTCTCCGAGAGCCCCCGGCTCATCAGGTAGAAGAGCTGGTCGTCGCCGACCTTCGAGACGGTGGCCTCGTGGCCGATGCGGGCATCCCGCTCGCCGACCTCCATATAGGGCTTGGTCTCGGACGTCGACTCGTCGTCCAGGAGCAGGGCGTCGCAGCGCACGAACGACTTGGCCCCCTTCGCCCCCTCGTCCACATGGACCAGGCCCCGGTAGGTGGTCACGCCCCCGTCCTTGGAGATGGACTTGGACACGATGGTGGAGGTGGTCTCCGGCGCGGCGTGGATCATCTTGGCCCCCGCGTCCTGGTGCTGGCCGGGACCGGCGTAGGCCACGGAGAGGACCTCCCCTGAGGCCTTGGGACCCATGAGGTACACCGAGGGGTACTTCATGGTGAGGCGGGAGTTGTGGACGATGAACCCCTCGCTGACGAAGTTGCCCGTGCCCTCGACCTCGATGTCCCAGGTGGGTGCCTCAATCAGCGCCTCGCCGACCTCGACCTTCCTGATCTCGACCGTCTCCGGCAACACGATCGACGAACGCCCCACGGCCCGGAACCAACGAGAGGCCACGGGCTCCTGCGCCCGCACCGCCCGGCGGAGCGGCTCGCTCACCACAGCCACCAGGCGCTCGTCCGCCCGCAGCTCCAGGCAGTGGCTGCCGCGGCACACCGACTGGTAGTCGAGGATCTCGACCGGCTCCTCGGCGTGCTCGTCGGTGTGGAGCCGCGACGGGATGCCGAGCGAGGTGAGCACGTCGGCGGCGTCCTCCAGCAGCGCACGGTTTACCGATTTGATGGACAACCCCCGCTGCCCGGCCGGGGCGCAGCCGTCGGAGTCGAGGTAGCCGGCGATCAGCGAGAGCCGCTGGCTCTCGGGGAGGTCCAGCACCCACGAGGGCAGGCGCTTCGTCCCCACCGTGCCGGCGAACCCGTTGCGCTCGATCAGGTCGGCCAGCTCGACGCTCGACCACCGGACGCTGACGCCGTCGGCCCGCTCGCCCGCCTCCACGCCGGGCAGCAGCGCCCGCAGCGCTCCCACCAGGCGGGCACGGGCCCGGTCCTGGCGCGGGATGGCGAAGGCGACCCTGGCCCACCGCGTCCCGCCGTTCTTCGCCGGCTGGCGCTCGATGGAGCCGTCGCCCACGAACAACCCGAACAGCCACATGAGATCGTCCGTGGTCTCCTCGATCGTCACCAGCCGCTGGCGCCGGGCCCGCACGCTCTCGAAGCCCTGCCGGTACTGGTTGGCACCCTCGAAGGTCGCCACCAGGTCACCATGCTCGAGCTTGTGCGGGTGGCCGTAGTCGACGGAGGAGATCGGGACGATCGCCTCGCTCAGATGGTCGGCCCGGACATAGCCCAAGGAGTACCTCCCGAGCTTCTTCGGGCGGTCCGGGTCGTAGTGGTACGAGAGGAACGGGTGGTTGTCGGTGACCCGGAGGCTGCGCCGCCCGGTGCGGACCTGGCGGACCGGCTGGTAGCCCGAGAACCGCTTGGCCGTCACCGTCCGGAAGCACAGCTCGCCCCGTGCCTCGTCGTAGGAGAGCACCTGGTCGCCCGGGGACACCAGCTCGATGGGCTTGACGCCGCCCGGGGTGGTCACCCGGGAGCCCTGGGCCAGGCACCCGATGTTCCCGTCGATCCATTCGACGTGGGCCTCGGCTTCGGCCCGGGCCCGCTTGGTCACCAGGTTGTAGACGTTGTTCGACCAGTTCTGGATGGTGGTGTAGGTGATCCGCGACCCTTCCAGCGCCACCAGCTCCACCACGGCCGAGTGCAGCGAGTCGCTGGTGTACACCGGCGCCGAGCAGCCCTCGATGTAGTGCACCTGGGAACCGACGTCGGCGATGATCAGGGTCCGCTCGAACTGGCCCATGTTCTCGGCGTTGATCCGGAAGTATGCCTGG
>JASHWO010000204.1 GCA_030044045.1 Acidimicrobiales bacterium | reverse complement strand
GTGGACGAACAGGTGGCCGAGCGGGGTGAACGTGCCCCACGACAACAGCAGTCCCAGACCGGCCAGGGCCAGCCACAGCGACCAGTCGGCCGACCGCGGATCCCGGCGGCGGCCGAAGCTCCGGGTGAGCAGGGCCACGGCGGCCACCAGCGGGAGCAGTCCCACGTAGCCAGTGACCTCGGGCAGGTTGTAGGAGTTGAAGTAGGTCGGCTGGTGGAACAGCCCGTCGCCGCCGAAGAGATCGGGCACCAGCAGCAGCGCCGTCCAGGTCGGCCGCAGCGACCCGGAGCCGAAGTACCAGTAGCTCTCGCTGGCCCGCTGGGAGGCGGTGATGAACGACCACCCGGGGACGACCTGCACCGCCGACAGGGCCAACCCCCACGCCGCGGCCAGCGCCGACCAGCCCAGGAAGGCGGCCCGCTGGCGCAGGTCGCCGGCTCCCGGACGCAGCACCAGCCACAGGGTGACCACCGGGGCCACGATCTCGGCCTCGGCCATGGCCCGCGGCTCCCCGGTCAGGAGCACCAGTCCCAGGGTGGCCGCCAGCAGCATCGCCCAAGGCCAGGCCCGTCCCGTGGGGCGCCCGGGCGGGCCGGACAGCACGGCCGGGGCGGGGCTGGGGTCCCCGCCTCCGGAGGAGCCTGGGGCTGGGGCCCCGGGCGGGCCGGACAGCACGGCCCACGACAGGCGGAGCTGGGCCAGCACCATCCACGGGACCAGGGCCAGTCCCTGCACCACGCCCAGGTGCACCATCTGCCCGGACATGGCCCCGGCCAGCGAGTAGGTCAGGGCGCCCAGCAGGGCGGCCAGCGGGCGGATCCGGTACTGGCGGGCCAGGACGTAGACGCCCAGCCCGGCCGCCCAGTACACGAGCAGCATGTTGGCCACCCAGGCGGCCACCGGGGCCAGGACGGCGAACAACAGGGTGAACGGGTAGGCCGAGCCGGCGTTCAGCCCACCCAGCAGCGGCGTCCCCGACCACAGGTACGGGTTCCACAGCGGGAGGTGCCCCTGGCGCAGGTCTTGGCCAGTCAGGACGCGCAAGGGGAAGTTCTGGACGGCGTTGTCGCCGGCGATGGCCGGGTGCCCGAAGAGGGCGGGGCCCACGAACAGGACCAGCGGCACGGCCACCAGCACCAGCACCGCCCGGCCGTCGGCGGTGCGCGACCAGCGCCTTGCCGCGCCCGGCCGGGAGGCGGCGACCTCCACCACCACGGGCGAGGCCGACCCCACCTCAGGCAGCGCGACCGGCCAGGCCGAGGGCGGCCGCATCGAAGGTGTCGGCACCGAACGGGCCAACGGCGGCCAACGTACGCGGGGCGGCGGCCAGCCGGGCGGCCGCCGAATGGACGTCGCCGGGGCCCACCCCCTCGATGCGAGCCAGGATCTGGTCCACCGTCCGCACGCCGCCGTGCAGCAGCAACGACGAGCCCAGGCGGTTCATCCGGGCCCCGGAGTCCTCGTGGGCCAGCAGCATGTCGGCCCGCAGGTTGGCCTTGGCCACCGACAGCTCACGGTCGGTGACGCCCCGCTCGGCCAGCAGCTCGAGCTCCCCGGTCACGATGCGCAACACCTCGGCCACGTGGCGGGGGGCAGTGCCGGCCATCACGCAGAGCGAGCCGGCGTCCTCGTAGGCCATCCGCTCCGACCAGATGGAGTAGGCCAGCCCCCGCTGCTCGCGCACCTTCTGGAAGAGGCGGCTGGACAGGCCGCCGCCCAGCGCGTGGTTCAGCACGGCCAGGGCCCACCGTTCCTCGTCGAACCGGGACGCCGAGCGGACGCCGATCACCACGTGGGCCTGCTCGGTGGGGCGCTCCAGCACCACCAGGGGCTCGGCCGGCTCGGTGGGTGCCTTACGGGCCGGGGGGCCGCCGCCGGTGCGACCGGCGAAGCGCCGTTCGAGGGCCTCGGCCACCACCTCGTGGTCGCAGTCGCCGGCTGCCGACACCACGATGTTGCCCGGTCGGTAGTGCTCGTCGAAGAACTGGCGGATGTCGGCTGCCTGGACCGCCTGCACGCTCTCCGCCGTGCCCAGGGTGTCCCGGCCCAGGGAGTGGCCGGGGAAGAGCGCCCCCGACCAGTGCTCGGCTACCAGGTCGGCCGGCTCGTCGGCGTGCATCAGGATCTCGTCGAGGATGACGCTGCGCTCGGCGGCCAGGTCGCCCTCGCGCAGGGCCGGATCCCGCATGATGTCGCTCAGGATGTCGAGCCCCAGCGGGAGATCGTCGGCCAGCAGGCGGATGTAGAAGGAGGTGTACTCCTTCGTCGTAAAGGCGTTGCAGTCGCCGCCCACCCCGTCCAGCGCCTCGGCGATGTCGGCCGCCGTCCTTCCGGGCGTGCCCTTGAAGAGGAGATGCTCCAGGAAGTGGGAGGCGCCGGCCCGGTGGTCCGGCTCGTCACGCGAGCCGGTGCCCACCCAGAAGCCGACGGCCACCGACCGCACGTCGGGCATCGCCTCCGTGACCAGCCGGATGCCGCACGGCAGGGTGTCCGTGCGGACGGCCGACCGGCCGGCGCTCAACGCCGCCGCGACCGGCTACTACGCGAGCGCCGGCGGTCGCCTCCACCACCGTTGCCCACGTCGGCACCGGGACCCAGGTCGCCCAGGGCGTCCACCAGCTCGGCCTCGAACGCGTCCTCGAACGAGGCCACCGACGCCCCTCCGCCCTGGGCCGGAGCCGGGGCGGCCGCCTCGGGCGCACCGGCCAGCGAGAGCGACACCTTCCCCTGCGGGTCGATGTCGTCCACCCGGACCTCGATCGGCTGGCCCAAGGTCAGCACGTCCTCCACCTGGTTCACCCGCTTGCCGCCGGCCAGCGGGGAGAGCTTGGAGATGTGCAGCAGGCCGTCCCGGCCGGGCAGCAGGTTCACGAAGGCCCCGAACTTGGTCAGGTTGACCACCTTGCCGTCGTAGGTGGCGCCCACCTCGGCCGTGGGCGGGTCCAGGATGAGGGAGATCCGTCGCCGGGCCTCCTCCACCGCGTTCCCGTCCTTGGCCCCGATGGTGACCGTGCCCACCATGCCGTCGTCGTCCACGGCGATGTCGGCCCCGGTCTCCTGCTGGAGGGTGTTGATGACCTTGCCCTTGGGGCCGATCACCTCGCCGATCTTGTCGATCGGTATCTCCATGGAGACGATCTTCGGGGCGCTGGCCGCCACCTCGCCGCGGGGCTCGGCGATGGCCCCCCGCATGACCTCCAGGATCTGCAGGCGGGCCTCCTTGGCCTGGTGCAGAGCCTGGGCCAGTACGTCGGCCGGCAGCCCGTCGATCTTGGTGTCGAGCTGGAGGGCGGTCAC
>JASHWO010000203.1 GCA_030044045.1 Acidimicrobiales bacterium | reverse complement strand
CGACGGCGGCGGACCGTCCCCGGACGCGAGACGGGGCCGGCCCGAAGGCCGGCCCCGTCGCCGCCTGCGGTGAGGCGGTCGCCAAGGACCGCCCGGCACCCGGGCTGTGTAGACGGGGGGCCGACGTCGCTGGACCGGCCTACAGCCGGACCCTGTCGGCCTCGTTCGGAACGCCGGACCGGGCAGCCCGCTGGCTGCGCTTGCCGCCGCCATCCGGCGGCGTGACCTCAGTCCGGCGGACCGGACTCCTCGGGAGGGCTCGACGATCCCATCGGCAAGCTCCTTTTCATCGTCCGGGGCACGGTACCCGCTCGCACCGTGCCCTATGACCATTGTCCACCTTCAGCGCCGCCGCGCCAAGACCTCTGAACAGGGATTTCTCCCCGAGACCTCCGGCCCCGACGCCACGGCTCGGACGACCGGCCAATTCGCATCCACACCCCGGCGACAGTTTCCTACCCCAGTTGCAGTCCATTTCATTAACTGTCATATCAAAAAAATACCAGTAAAGACCTTGCTTTCTCCTGCGAAGATCTCGTACAAGGTATTTTACCTGGGCAAGAGTCCGCCATCCTGTACCGGGAGGTTCAATGCTGCGTCACGCCTCTGACCTGTCGCGCCCTGCGGCAGGTGCCGCCCGAGCCGTCCTGCTGTCGCTGCTGGCCGCCACCACGTCGTTGGTGCTGGTCAGCGGCCCAGCCGCCGCCACCACCGACACGGTGAGCGGCGGCGCCTACGGCGTCGAAGCCACACTGCTGCCGCTCCTGGGCACACTGCTCGGCGGGCTCACGCGCGTCGGCCCCACGCCCACCGTCACCCTGCCGGCCGACGGGGCCACCGCCGCCGCCACAGGGCCGTCGAGGACAGTGGCCGGCGTGCTGAGCACCGACACGATGAGCGTGAGCACCGGGGCCACCGATCCCGGCACGGCCAACGAGGTGGTCACCAGCACCGCCACCGTGGACGGGGTGAACGGGAAGGGCACCCTGGACGTGCTCTCCAGCGGGACCGTCCACACCACCTGCACGTCGGCCGCCGACGGCTCCACCGGCAGCACCACCGTCACCGCCCTGACGATCGACGGTGACAAGGTGACACTGCCCAGCACACTCCCGCCGAACTACAGCCTGCCCTCGTCCGACCTGGGCGGCCTGGCCGGCGTGGTGACAGTCATGCTGAACGTCCAGACCGTCTCCGACGCCGTGGGCTCGACCGCCATCACCGTCTACGGCCTCCGGGTCACCGCGCTCTCCGCCCTGCTCGGCGCCGGCAAGGGCACGGTGGTCAACCTGGCCGAGGTGCAGTGCGGCGCCGCCGGACCGGACATCGGCCAGCCGCCCACCGTGTCGTCGATCAGCCCGTCCAGCGGACCGGCCGCCGGCGACAACACCGTGACCATCACCGGGACCAACCTGGGCGGGACGACCGGCGTCGACTTCGGCTCCGCCCCGGCCAGCCGGGTGACTGTGGTCAGCCCGACCGAGGTCACGGTGGCGGCACCGGCCGGCTCTCCCGGCGTCGTCGACGTCACCGTGACCACCCCCTTCGGCACCAGCACCAACGTGGCCGGTGACCGCTACACCTACTTGGCCGCGCCCACCCTGGCCACCATCAACGGGATCTCCCCCTCGAGCGGGCCGGCGGCCGGGGGCACGTCGGTGACCCTCACCGGCACCGGCTTCGTCGCCCCGGCCACCGTGCAGTTCGGCACAGCGGCCGCCACGTCGGTGGTCGTGGTGAGCACAACGGAGGTCACCGCCGACTCGCCACCCGGGGCGGCCGGGTCGGTCACCGTGACCGTGACCGACGGCGGCGGCACCTCGAACGGGGAACCGTTCACCTACGTGGCCACAGCGAGCACGCCGACCATCACAGCCGTCGGCGGGATCTCCCCCTCGAGCGGGCCGGCGGCCGGCGGCACCGCGGTGACCATCACGGGCAGCCACTTCGCCACCCCGGCCACCGTCCATTTCGGCACGGCGGCCGCCACGTCGGTCGACGTGAAGAGCAGCACGGAGATCACCGCCGACTCGCCACCCGGGGCAGCCGGCCAGGTGGAGGTGACGGTGTCGGGCACCGGCGGCACCTCGAACGGGGAACCGTTCACCTACGTGGCCACAGCCAACACGCCCACCATCTCTGCCGACGGGATCTCCCCCTCGAGCGGGCCCACCGGGGGTGGCACGTCGGTCACCCTGACCGGGAGCCATTTCGTCTCGCCGGCCACCGTCCACTTCGGCAGCGTCACAGCGACGTCGGTGGACGTGGTCAGCAGCACGGAGATCACCGCCGACTCGCCACCCGGGGCAGCCGGCCAGGTGGAGGTGACGGTGTCGGGCACCGGCGGCACCTCGAACGGGGAACCGTTCACCTACGTGGCCGCCCCGTCGCTCTCCGGGGTGACGCCCAGCAACGGCACGGTCGGCGGCGGCACCCGGGTCACCCTCAGCGGCACCGGGTTCGCCGCACCAGCCACTGTCGACTTCGGGAGCGCCGCGGCCACCACAGTGGACGTGGTCAGCAGCGGCGAGATCACCGCCCTCTCGCCCGCCGGATCGGTGGGCCAGGTGGAGGTGACGGTCACCGACGGCGGCGGCACCTCGCACGGGGAACCGTTCACCTACCAGGCCACCCGGGCCACCACCACAGCGGTGCCGGGGGTGTCGGGCATCACGCCCACCAGTGGCACACCGGCCGGCGGCGGCACCGTGGAGATCGTGGGGACCGGCCTCTGTGGCGTGACCGCCGTGGACTTCGGCCCGAACCCGGCGACCCACCTCACCGCCGACAGCGGCTGCACAACGCTCACCGTCACCGTCCCCGCCGGGAGCGGCACCGTGCCGGTGGTGGTCACCAACGCCGCCGGGTCGGCCACGGCACCGGTTGGCTACACCTACATCGCCCCGGGCTACTGGATGACCGGCGCCGACGGCGGGATCTTCTCCTACGGCGGTGCCCAGTTCTACGGCTCGATGGGCGGCCAGCCGCTGAACCAGCCGATCGTGGCCATGGCCGACACCCCCGACCACCGTGGGTACTGGCTGTTCGCCGCCGACGGCGGGGTGTTCGCCTTCGGCGACGCCCAGTTCTACGGCTCGGTCCCCGGCGTGCTGGCCCCGGAGGGCCGGACCTTGAACGCACCCATCGTGGCGGCCGAAGCCACCCCCGACGGGCGCGGCTACCGGTTGTTCGCGGCCGACGGCGGGGTGTTCGACTTCGGCGACGCCCAGTTCGTCGGCTCGCTCCCCGGCGAGGGCGTGACGCCGGTCCAGCCGATCACCGGCGGCGTGTCCACCCCGGTGGGCCAGGGCTACTGGCTGGTGGCCAGGGACGGCGGGGTGTTCGCCCTCGGCAACGCCGCCTTCTACGGCTCGCTCGGCGGCGGCTCCGGCCGCACAGTGGTGTCCATGGCGGCCACCACCACCGGCCACGGCTACTGGATCTTCTCCGCCGGCGGCGGGGTGGCGGCCTTCGGCGACGCCACCGACGACGGCGCGGTCACAGACCTCCCGCTCTCGGCACCCGTCGCCTGCGGCGCCGCCACCACCACCGACGGCGGGTACTGGCTCTTCGCCCGAGACGGCGGGGTGTTCGCCTTCGGCGACGCGCCCTTCCTCGGCTCGATGGGCGACGCCCGCCTGAACGCGCCCGTGGTCACCGGCGTCGGCTTCTGACCCCCGGCAGTCGATGCCGGAACCGGCGGAGCAGGGGCGGCAACACCGCCGCCGCACCGCTCCTGCTCCGCCGGCCTCATCGACAGGACTGGGGACCTAACGTCGAGGCGTGCGCGTGGCCGTGCTGTCCGACACCCACCTGGCCTCGGCGGACCTCCGCCGGGTGCCGGCCGGTGCCGTGGCTGCCGTCCGCCGGGCCGACGTGGTGGTCCATGCCGGAGACGTGACTTCCCCTGCCGCCCTCGCCGCGCTGCGGGAGCTGGCCGAGGTGCACGCCGTGCTGGGCAACAACGACCTGGCCTTGGCCGGCGCCCTGCCCGAGACCCTGGTGCTCGACCTGGCCGGGGTCACGGTGGCCGTGGTGCACGACAGCGGGCGCCGCGAGGGCCGAGCGGCGCGGCTCCACCAGCGCTTCCCCACGGCGGGCGTGGTGGTCTTCGGCCACAGCCACGCTCCCTGCGACGAGCTCGGGCTGGACGGGCAGATCCTCTTCAACCCGGGGTCGCCGACCCAGCGGCGCCGGCAGCCCCGCCCCACGATCGGCCTGCTCGACCTCGACGGGGGCCGGGTGCTCCGGCGGGCCATCGTGCCGGTGTGACCGCCCTGCCAGTTCGGCGTCCAGGCCCGGCGTGGCCTGCCGCGACCGGCCACCGGCAACAGGTTCAGCGCCGAGTGGGCAGGGTGGCGGTGGCCTGGCCGACCACCTTCTCCTCGCCTTCCTGGTTGACCAGGCGCACATCGAGGTCGACCAGGTGGCGGTCGCCCTCCTCCCGCTTGCCGGTCACCACCACCCTGGTGGCCAGCTTCTCGTCCGGCCAGGTCTGGCGGGAGAAGCGCACCTTGTAGTGGGTCAGGTTGCCCACGCCCACGTAGTCGGTGAGGGCCGAGCCCAGGAACCCCATCGAGAACATCCCGTGCCCGAACACGCTGGGCTCCCCCACGGCCCGGGCCTGGATCTCGTCGTGGTGCATGGGGTTGAAGTCCCCGGAGGCCCCGGCGTACTTCACGAGGTCGGTGCGGGTCAGGACGTGGACCCGCGACGGCCCCTCGTCCCCCACCTGCACGTCCTCGTAGAAGAGCTTGTCCTCAGCCATGGCGACCTCCCGCTGGATCGTCCGGCCCGCCACTGCCGGGCCCGGCGGCCACGCTAGCAATCCCGGCCGGCTCCGGGTCGCGGGGCAGCCCCAGCAGCCGCTCCCCGATCACGTTGCGCTGGACCTCGCTGGTGCCCCCGGCGATGGTGAGGCAGAGCGTGTGTAAGAAGGCCCGGGCCCACCCCTCGCTCGGCCCGTCGGCGTAGGCGCCGGCCGGCCCGCAGAGGGCCAGCCCGAAGTCGGCCACCCGCTGGTCGTGCTCGGCCCCGATCAGCTTGCGGATGCTGGCCTCCGGCCCCGGCTCCAGCCCGGAGACCGACCGCAGGGTGGCCCGCTGGCCCAGCACGGCCAGCGACTGAGCGTCCACCAGCAGCCGGCCCAGCGCTGTGCCGTCCAGCCCGCCCGGGGCCCCGGCAGCCATGGCCAGGACCTGCTCCAGCGCCCCGCCGAAGGCCGACGACCTGGCCAGCGACACCCGCTCGTTGGCCAGCGTGGTCCGGGCCAGCCGCCAGCCGCCGTGGACCGGGCCGACCACGCAGTCGTCGGGCACGAACACCCCGTCGAAGAACACCTCGTTGAAGAGGGCGTCGCCGGTGATCTCCCGCAACGGCCGCACCTCGATCCCCGCCGAGTGCATGTCGACCACGAAGTAGGTGATGCCCTCGTGCTTGGGGGCCGCCGGATCGGTCCGGGCCAGGCAGATGCCGACGTCGGCCCGGGCCGCCACCGACGTCCAGACCTTCTGGCCGTCGAGCACCCAGCCGCCGTCAGCCCGAGTGGCCCGGGTGGCGAGAGCAGCCAGGTCGCTTCCGGCGCCGGGCTCGCTGAAGAGCTGGCACCAGAGCTGCTCGCCCCGGAGCGTGGGCAGGACCCATCGGGCCTGCTGCTCGGGGGTGCCGTGGGCGATCAGGGTGGGCAGGGCCCAGGCCGCCACGTGGGCCGGCGGGCGCCGCACCCCGGCAGCGGCCAGCAGCTCGTCGATCACCAGCTGCTCCACCGGCCCGGCGTCCCGGCCGTAGGGGGCGGGCCAGTGGGGGAAAAGGAGCCTCCGCTCGCCCAGCAGCCGGCGCTGGTCCTCCGGCCTGGCCGCCGCCACCTCGGCCACCACCGGCGCCAACTCCTCCCGCAAGGGGCCGGCCACCTCGGCGGGCAGATCCACCCCCAGCGAGCGCCGGGCGCCGGCCAGGGCCTGCCGGGCCACCGAGGCCCGCAGGGGACCGGGCCCACCCAGGAGCTGGCGCAGGGTGGCCGCCCGGCGCAGGTGCAGGTGGGCGTCGTGCTCCCAGGTGAAGCCCATGCCGCCCAGGACCTGGATGGCGTCCTTGGCCGCCCGGACCGCCCCCTCGGTGGCCAGAGCCCCGGCGGCGGCACACGACAGGTGGGCCTGGGCCGGGTCGTCGCCGTCGAGGGCCAGGGCGGCATCCCAGGCCAGGGCGGTCACCTGCTCCACCAGGGCCAGCAGGTCGGCCAGCTTGTGCTTCACCCCCTGGAACTGGCCGATGGGCCGGCCGAACTGCACCCGGGTGCGGGCGTGCTCGGCGGCGGTCTCCAGGCACCAGCGGGCGCTCCCGGCCAGCTCGGCCGCGGCCAGCGCCAGGGCCAGGTCGAGCACGTCGCCGCCGTCGATCGCCCCGAGCACCCGCTCGGCCGGCACCACCACGTCCCGCAGGTGGATCCCGGCGGCGCGCCGGGTGTGGTCGAGGCAGGAGTGGGCCACCACGGCCACGCCGGGCGCCGGACCGCCTCCGCCGCCGGAGGCGACGGTCCCGGGTCCG
>JASHWO010000202.1 GCA_030044045.1 Acidimicrobiales bacterium | reverse complement strand
GCTAGGTTGAGAGTTCGAATCTCTCCCCCGGAGCGTCCCTTCCCGCTCTCCTCGCCAGCGGTGCCATCGAGGGCGGCGGGAGGACCGACCTGGGCAGTGGTCGGTACTGGTCACCGACCGATGGCCACCGCTCGGGCCAGACGAAAGTGGCTCCGGGCCGGGAGCTGGGCCAGTGCCGAGGAGTCGCCCATCCAGATCCGGTAGGTGCCCGCGGCGACGCGCCAGGCGCCGTTGCCGGTGTCGTAGTAGGCGATCTGGTCGCCGCCCAGCGTGAAGGTGATCCTCCGGGACTGGCCGGGGGCGAGTGACACCCGGTGGAACGCTTCCAGTTGTCGAGGGGGGTTCCCGGCCACCGGCGGCTGTCCGAGGTAGAGCTGGGCCACGTCGGCGCCGGCCCGGTCCCCGGTGTTGGTGACCCGGACCGTCGCCGTCACCACCGGCCGGCCGTCCTGCGTCCGGACCTGCACCGTGGGGTCGCCATAGCGGAACGTGGTGTACGACAGGCCGAAGCCGAACGGGAACAGCGGCGTCGTGCCCGTGGCGTCGTACCACCGGTAGCCGACGTCGACGCCCTCGGAGTAGTCGACCGTGCCGTCGACGCCGGGGAACTGTGCGGGGGTGGACACCGGGCTCTTTGTCACTGCCGTAGGGAACGTCACCGGCAGGTGCCCCGACGGGTCGGCGTTGCCGAAGAGCACCGCGGCCAGCGCCGTCCCGTCGCCCTGGCCCGGGTACCAGGCGTCGAGCACCGACGAGACCCTGCCCAGCCACGGCATGACGACCGGGCCGCCGGCGTCGACCACCACCACCGTGTGCCGGTTGACGGCGGCGACGGCGTCGACCAGCTCGTTCTGCTCTGTCGGCAGTGTCAGGTTGATCCGGTCGGCGGCCTCGGACTCCTGGCCGTCACCCACGACCACCACCGCCGTCGAGGCGTTCCTGGCCGACGCCACTGCTCGGCTGATGTCGTGGTCGATCTCGCTGGGCGTCACCCAGGTGAGCTGCTGCACCGGGCCGCTCAAGGTGTAGGCCTGGCCGGCGGTGAGGTGCACCGTGGCGGTGTAGGTGGACCGTGGCAGGGTCCCCGGGTTGACGGCGACCGGCACGCCGTCGAGGGTGAGCGTCACCGGGACGTAGTAGTCGGGCTCGGCGTAGGCCAGTTCGTAGGTGCCGGTCTCCGGGACGGTGAGGGTGGCGGAGAGGAGGAGCGGGTTGCCGGGCGTGGGGTAGGGGGCGCTCAGGTACGTGGAGGGGATCGCCGTGAAGTCCCCCGGGTCGGGGAGCCCGGCGGTGTACGTGACCGGTCGTTTCGTCCCGACGGCGGCGCGGATGCCGGCGAGCGGCGTGACCACGTGGGACGCGGTGACGGTGGCGCTGCCGCCCCCCACGCTGATCGGGTCGGCCTGGGCGGCCGGCCCGATGACGGCGATGCTGCCCCGGCCGGCCTTGGCCAGCGGCAGGACGTGGTCGGCGTTCTCCAGCAGGACCGTGCCCTCTTCGGCCACGTCGTCGGCGACGCGGGCATCGGTAGCGGTGGCCACGTCGTCTCGGATGGCCCCTTTGGCGTCGTCGGTGAAGAGCCGGAACCGGTACATCTGGGTGAGGACCCGCAGCGCCGCCTCGTTGACCGTGGCCCGGCGTACCTGCCCGTCCCGGACCGCAGCCACCAGCGCCGAGCCCAGGTACGTCGATGTCGGCTGCTCCTGGTCGAGCCCGGCGTCGACGGCGGCCACGGTGGAGTGGGTGGCGCTGTAGTCGGAGCCCACGAAACCGGCGAACCCGAGTGTGGTGTCGAGGTACCCGTCGATCAGCGCCTTGTCCTGGCAGGCGCCGGTGCCGTTGATGGTCGAGTACGAGCACATGACCGAGCTGGGGGCCGCCCGGACGATCTGGGCCCAGGCCCGCAGGTAGATCTCCTGGAGCGCCTTGGCGCTTACGACGGCGTCGTCCTGGGGCGTGTTGCGATCGGTCTCCTGGTTGTAGACGGCGTAGTGCTTGACCTGGGCCATCGTGCCGGTCCGCTGGATGCCGTCCACCTCGGCCGACCCGATGGCCCCGGTCAGGGTGGGGTCCTCGCCGAGGCTCTCGAAGGTCCGGCCCCATTGGGGGACGCGGACGATGTTGACGGTCGGGCCGTAGACGAGGTTGATCCCCTTGCCCCGGGCCTCGGTGCCGATGACCTGCCCGTAGCAGGCCGCCGCCGTCGGGTCGAAGGTGGCGGCCAGCGCTTCGGGGGCCGGGAGCTGGGTGGCTCCGGAGGCGCCGTCGCCGATGCCCCCGGGGCCGTCCTGCTCGTTGATCGCCGGGATGCCCAGGCTGGGAACGGCAGCCGTCGCCCCGACGGTGCCCGAGGGGGTCTTGTCCTGCCCGACGCCGTGGAGCAGGGTGACCTCCTGGTCGAGCGTCATCCGCCGCAGCATCTTCTCGGCCTGGCGCCTGGCCTCGGCCAGCGGCTCGAGCGAGAACGACGACGGGGTGCAACTGGTGGTGGTCGACCCGCCGGCTGTTCCCGTGGCCGGTGCGGCCCCTGCCTGGCCGGCCGGCCCGAGCCCGACAGCCACCGTTGCCGCCGCGACGGCGAGTGCGATCGTGCCCGTGCGCCTCATGCGTTCCCCCGTTCTGTCGTCCAGCGCCGCCGCTCGGCGCTCGTCGGGCCCTACCGTGCGGTCATCTGGCTCGTGATCCGGTCGAGCACGCCGAACGAGGCGCTCGCTGGAAGAGTGAGGCGATGGAGGGCCTCGCTGAGGCTACCGGCGGGGTGGTGGACGGCGCTCGGCGCCGTGAACGCCGAGGCCGAGGCGATCTGGAGGTGGCGAGGGTCGTATGACGTAATGTCATACACTCGCCTTATGGCTATCGCCGTATCGGTCCGACTGGACGACGAGGTCCAGCGAGCCCTTTGCACCCTCGAGGCTTCCGGCCTGAGCCGGTCCGAGGCCATCAGGAAGGCCATCCTGGACGCTGCGTCGGCGATCCGACGCGAGGAAGTGCTCCGAGCCGAGGCGGCGGCGTTGGAGGCGGACGAGGCCGACCGTCGAGAGATGCTGGAGGTCGCCTCGCTCATGGAGAGCCTCCGTGCACCGGGGTGAGATCTACGAGCTGGCTACGTCCCGGGGCGTCGGGCACGAGCAGCGGGGCCGATGGTACGGCGTCGTCGTCCAGGCGGATGCCCTGCTCCCCAGGTCGGTCGTCCTCGTGGCCCCGACCTCGAGGGGCGCCCGACCGGCATCGTTTCGCCCGGAGGCCGTGGTCGAGGGGGAGGTGACCCGGGTCCTCGTCGAGCAGGTGGGGGCCGTCGACGTCAGCCGGCTCGGCGATCGGGTGGGGCATGTCACCACCGAGGAGCTGTGGGGGATCGACGAGAGCCTGTTGACGGTGCTGGGCCTTCGCTGACGGCGTGAACCGTCGGGCGAGGACCTGGACGGCCCGGTCCGGTGCGTCCCGTCGGGGGCGCATGGGATCCGGGCCACGGGGTAGGCGACGGCGCGACGGCGGGCCGGTGGGCGCGGGTGCAAGACTTCCCGCATTCGTTCCGCGACCCCCCACCGGAGCCGATGACCCTCACAGACCCCCTGGTCGGCCGCGGCCGCCGCCTCGGCCTGGTCACGGGGGCCGCGTCGCCGGTCGCCGGTGAGCGGACCGGCGACGGCCACGGCCATCCCGCCGGCGCTGCCCACGAGCACGGGGAGGTAGCCGGCGCGCTCGCCGCCGACCGGCTGGTCCTGGTCGAGCGCTGCGGCTGGACCCTGGTGTGGGTGGCCGTGCTGGTCGGCGCCTGCGAGCTGTGGGGGTCCTGGTGGTCGTGGCCGGTGGTGGACGCGCTGTCGCCGGTGCTGGTGGCCGTGTCGCTGGCCGGGATGGCCGCCTGCTGGTGCATGGCCAGCCCCCGAGCCTGGTGGCACCAGGGGGTGGCCCTGGTGTCGGGCCTGGCCGTGGCCGTGCTGCCGCAGATGGTGTCGGTCCACACCCGCCTCTACTACGGCACCGACGCCGCCGCCCTGGACCAGGTGGCGGCCCGGGTGCTGGCCCACGGCCGAGACCCCTACACCGCGTCGCTGGCCTCGGCGGCCAGGCTGCTGCAGACGCCCACCAGCTACTGGACGTACACGGTGACCGGCGGGCACGTGGTGAACCTGTCGTACCCGGCGGGCTCGGTCCTGACGTACGCCCTGGCCTACGTGCTGGGGTTCCACCACGAGGTCGTCGACTGGGTCGACCTCTACGCCTGGGTGGCCAGCGCCGTGCTGCTCTTCTTCCTCCTGCCCCGTTCCCTGCGCTGGGTGGCGGCGTTGGTGGGATCCGGTGGGTTCTTCGTGGCCATGTTCGCCGGGGGCGGCACCGACGCCCTCTTCATCCCCTTCGCCATGCTGGCTGTGTGGCGCTGGGACCGCTACGGCCGGGGGCGGGAGGCCGGCATCGCTCGTTGGGTGGGGCCGGTGGCCCTGGGGCTCGCCTGCTCGGTGAAGCAGACGCCGTGGTTCTGCGTGCCCTTCCTCGTGGCCGGCGTCTACCTGGAGACCCGGCGGGCGGGGGGCGACCCCTGGCGGGTGGCGGCCCGGTACCTCGTGGTGGTGGCGGGGGTGTTCGCCGCCGTGAACCTGCCCTTCGTCGTGTGGGCCCCGGCCGCCTGGTGGCACGGCATGCTCACCCCGATCACCCAACCTCTGGTCCCCGACGGGCAGGGGCTCGTCTCCCTGGCCCTCCACGGCCTGACCGGCGGAGTGGACCTGCAGCTGCTCACGGTGGCCAGCGTGCTCGTGCTGCTGGCCGCCCTCGTGGCTTTCGTGGCCTGGTACCGCCAGCTCGAGCGGATCTGGCTGCTCGTGCTGCCGGTGGTGTTCTTCCTCTCCCCGCGCAGCTTCAGCAGCTACCTGGTCGACCTCTTCCCGGTGGCGCTGGTGGCGCTGGCCACGGTGGGGCCGGCCGCTCCGGCGCCGCTGGGCGACCCGGCGGCGGCGCGCTGGCGGCTGCCGGTCG
>JASHWO010000201.1 GCA_030044045.1 Acidimicrobiales bacterium | reverse complement strand
GTCGTCGGACACCGGCGCCCGCGACCTGCTCACCGTCTGACCCCCCACCCCCCGGCGGGAGCGGCAGCACCACGGCCGGGGTAGCATCACTTCCATGAAGAAGCTCATCCTTCTCGCCGTACTGGTCGCCCTGGGCGTCGTGGCGGCCAAGCGCCTCCGGGCGGCCTGAGCGGTCCAGCCGACAGCCGGCGTGGGGGCTCGCCGCCCGCGGGCCGGCACCAGATCAGGCGGCGGTGCGAGTCCGGACCCGGATCCGTGAGGTCCGGCGCACCTGCCCGGCGGCCCGGGCCGCCCGGGCGGCGTCGCGCAGGCGGCGGGTGCGCCACAGCAGCACCGCGGCACCGGCGACCAGCGCCAGGCTGGTGGTCAGGACCGGGGTCCGGACCGTCATGCGGTCGCGCAGCCGCACCGGCTTGGTGAACTGCCGGGTCGCCCACCCGCGCTCCCGGGCCAGCCGGGCCAGTGGCTTGTCGGGGTTGACCGCCACCGGGTGGCCGACCGCTTCGAGCATGGGGACGTCGGTGGCCGAGTCGGAGTAGGCGGTGGACTGGGCCAGGTCGATGCCGGCCCGGGCGGCCAGGCCGCGTACGGCCTCGGCCTTGCCGGGGCCGTCGGCGTAGAAGGCCATGCGCCCCGTGTAGCGGCCCGAGGCGTCGACCTCGGCCACCGACGCGATGGCGCCGTCCGCTCCCAGCAGCTCGGACAGGGGGAGCACGATCTCCTCCGGCGAGCCCGACACGAGGTAGATGCGGTCCCCGGCCAGGCGGTGCTGGGCCATCAGCTCCAGCGCTTCGTTGTAGATCAGCGGCTCGACCGTCTGCAGCAGGGTCTCGCGCACGATGTCGCGCACCCGGTCGCGCTCCCACCCCTTCGTCAGGGCGAGCATCGACTCCCGGATGCGGGCCAGCCGCTGCTCGTCGGCGCCGAACTGCAGGAAGATGATCTGCCCGACGACCGCCCGGAGCACGACGCGGCGGGTGATGAGGCCGCCCCGGCGGAACGGCCCGCCGAAGGCGGCGATCGACGCCTTGGCGATGACCGTCTTGTCGAGATCGAAGAAGGCCGCTCTCACCCCGCCAATCGTACGGCGGTCACCCGGCCCGCCCGGGCACCCCAACCCGGGCTCCTCCACTGCGTGGGGCCCCTGCCCCACGCCGGCCGTGCCACCCGGCCCGCCGGCGCATGGCGGGCGCCGTCACCCCCCGATGAGGAGGGCCTGCACCGCCTGCTCGGCCTCGGCCGTGACCAGCACCAGTACCTCGTCGGCCGCCTGCAGCACCGTGTCCCCCCGGGGCATCACCAGGCGGTCCTGGCGCACCACGGCCACCACGGTGGCGTCACGGGGGATGTCGAGGTCGGCGATGGCCACCGAGGCGGCCGGGGAGTCGTCGGCCAGGGTGACCTCCACCAGGTGGGCCGAGCCCCCCTGGAACTGGAGCAAGCGCACCAGCGCGCCCACCGACACCGCCTCCTCCACCAGGGCCGTGAGGAGCTGGGGGGTCGACACCGAGACGTCCACCCCCCAGCTCTCGTTGAAGAGCCACTGGTTCTTCGAGTTGTTCACCCGGGCCACCACCCGGGGCACGGCGAACTCCTGCTTGGCCAGCAGGGAGATCACCAGGTTGTCCTCGTCGTCGCCGGTGGCCGCCACCACCACGTCCACCGAGGCCATGCCGGCGGCGTCGAGCGACGACACCTCGCAGGCGTCGGCGGTTATCCAGGTCACGTCCAGCTCCTGGCGGCGTCGCTCGACCAGCTCGGGATCCTGCTCCAGGACGAGCACGTCGTGGCCGCTGGCGTGCAGGTCGCGGGCGATGGCCGTCCCCACGCTGCCGCCCCCGGCGATGGCCACCTTCACTGGAGCCGCCTCACCGGTCCCGGCCCCCGCCGTCGACCCCACCCGGCGGGCCGGCCAGCCGGTGCTCCAGCTCGTCCAGGGCGTCGGCCATCACCGCCACGTGGAGCTGGTCCCCCTCCTGTCCCACGAGCTCGCGGGCGTCGAGCCGGGGCCGGCCGGCCCGGGTCACGCCCACCAGGTTCACCCGGCCCGGCAGCTCCACGTCGGCCAGGGGCCGGCCGGCCCACTCCTCGGGCATGGCCCGCTCCAGCAGCAGTAACCGGCCGGAGGCGTCGGCCCACTCCTCGGTGGCCAGCTCGGGCAGCAGCCGCCGCCGGACCTGGTCGATGGTCCACGTCACCGTGGCCACGGTGGGGATGCCCAGCCGCTGGTAGATCTCGGCCCGCCGGGGGTCGTAGATCCGGGCCACCACCCGCTGGATGCGGTACGTCTCCCGGGCGATCCGCACGGTCAGGATGTTCGTGTTGTCGCCGCTGGTCACCGCGGCCAGGGCGTCGGCCCCGATGGCCCCGGCCCGGTCCAGGTCGTCCCGGTCGAAGCCGGAGCCCACCACCCGGTCGCCCGGCCACTCGGGCGGCAGCCGGCGGAAGGCGCGGGGCGACCGGTCGATGATGGCCACCGAGTGGCCCTCCCTGGTGAGCGACTGCGCCAGTCCCGAGCCCACGCGGCCGCAACCGACCACCACGACGTGCATCCGGACAGTGCAACACGGCACGGCGCCGGCTGTAAAGATCAGGCTGTGAGCGAGACGACGGCGAGCGAACCGAC